>JADYYV010000176.1 GCA_020853455.1 Alphaproteobacteria bacterium
ACTTCCGGCACGATGACTTCGCGGTATTGTTTTTGCTGGGGCGCGGCCGTCGTCTGCATCTTGGCGCGCATGCGGGCGCGGGCGCGCTGCTGTGCTGCCATCGACGGGCTCTTGGAATCGCGGTCGTCAAATCCATCATTGAGAACTTGGCTGACGGTCATCTTGCCGCCGCCGCGCTTGCGCTGCTGCTGCGCGCCGAAACGGCCAGCGCCGCGCTTGCGGTTGATTTCATCGACGACCGAAGACGGCGCGGCATCGGGGCCGAATTCGCGGCGGCCTGCGGGCATGCCGCGGCGGTCTTCATCGGGCGCAACCGGCGCGCCGACGCGCGGGTTGTTGGTGGCGTTCGCGCTGCGGGTCGCGTCGCGGCGCTTGCGCTCGGCTTCTTCCTGCTGGTTCAGCTGGCGCAGCTTGGCTGTTTCCTGTTCGCGCGCGCGGTCGGCGGCGGACATGGTGTCGACCGGCGCGGGCGCGGCCGCTGCAGGAGCCTCTTCCTCGACCGGCTGGTTTTTAATGACCAGCTTGGTCTGGTAGGGGGTGGTGGTGGTTTCGCGGGGGGCAGCCTGCGCCTGCGCCAGCGCGCGCTTGCGGGCTTCGGCCTCCGCCGATGTCAGGTGAATGTCACCGCTGGCTTTTTCCTCCGCCTGACGCGCGGCTTCGGCTTGCGCGCCGCGCTTTTTCTTCACCTCGACGGCGACAGGCTTGGCGCTGCGGCCCATGGCCATGTTCTGGCGCGGCGCGGCACCCACGGGAGCCTTGAGGCTCAGTGTGCCTTTGCCGGACAGGGTCAGCTTTTTCGGTTCTTTTTCGTTGTCAGCCATTTGGGTGTCTTCAGCCTTTTAAGGTTTCATGCGTTTATTTTAGTTCGTCATGCGGCAGCCATTATCCAGCCACGGCTTGCTGTTCCTCGGGGAACCAGCTTGCACGCGCCGCCATGATGATGTTGTTCGCCTGGCTTTCGGTCAGGGCGTCGTTGCCGACAATCTCGCGCAGTTCGTCGCCGGCGAGGTCGCCCAGATCGTCGAGCGTCTTCACGCCTTTTTCGGCAAGCGCGATGATCATGTCCTGCGACAGGCCCTTCACCTTGGCGAGGTCGGCTTTCACGCCCAGTTCCTTGCATTTCTTGTCGAATTCGACGGTTTTTGCCTCGAGGAAGCTGGCGGCGCGGTTTTTCAGCTCGGTTGCGACATCCGCGTCGAAGCCCTGGATGCGGGCCATTTCATCGACGGAGGTGTCGACGATGTCCTGAATGGAGGTAAAGCCTTCGACCACCAGCAGGTGCGCGATAACTTCATCAACGTCCAGGCCTTCGATGAAGAGCGCGGAGCGGGTGCGGAATTCGTTCTGGCGGCGCTCGGTTTCCTCGGCTTCGGTCATGATGTCGATGTTCCAGCCGGAGAGCTGCGTTGCAAGGCGCACGTTCTGGCCGCGGCGGCCGATGGCGAGCGAGAGCTGCTCGTCGGGAACAACCACATCGAGGCGGTGGGTGTCCTGATCGAGGACGACCTTGGTGACTTCGGCGGGGGCAAGCGCGTTGACCACGAAGGTCGCAACGTCGTTCGTCCACGGAATGATGTCGATTTTTTCGCCCTGCAATTCGCCGACGACCGCCTGAACGCGGGAACCGCGCATACCGACGCAAGCGCCGACGGGGTCGATGGAAGAGTCGCGGGAGATAACCGCGATTTTCGCGCGGGAGCCGGGATCGCGGGCAACCGCCTTGATCTCGATAACGCCGTCATAAATCTCGGGCACTTCCTGCTTGAACAGTTTGGCGAGGAAGTCGGGATGGACGCGGGACAGGAAGATTTGCGGGCCGCGCTGTTCGCGGCGCACATCGAAGATATAGGCGCGGACGCGGTCGCCGTTTTTGAAGTGTTCGCGCGGTAAAGCATCTTGTCTGCGCAGATAGCCTTCGCCGCGGCCCAGATCGACGGTGATGTTGCCGTATTCGACGCGCTTGACGACGCCGGAAACGATTTCGCCGGTGCGGTCTTTGTATTCTTCGAACATGCGGTCGCGTTCCGCGTCGCGCACTTTCTGGAAGATGACCTGTTTTGCGGTCTGTGCGGCGATGCGGCCGAAATCGAGCGGCGGCAGCTTGTCGACAAGGAATTCGCCGACCACTGCATCGGCCTTGATTTTCTTCGCGGGCTTCAGGAGGATCTGGCGCGCTTCGGCTTCCGGGATTTCCTCGTTGAAGGCTTCGACGACTTCGCGGTAGCGGAAAAGCTCGATCTCGCCGGTTTTGCGGTCGATGGTCGCGCGGATGTCGTGGTCGTAGCCGTATTTGGAACGGCCGGCCTTCTGGATGGCTTCTTCCATGGCCTGGATCACGATTTCACGGTCGATGCTTTTTTCACGGGCGACGGCATCTGCGACTTGGAGCATTTCTTGCATGGCGGTTTTCCTTGTTATCCCTTTTTCTGCTGCGCTGCTTTGAGGAGTTCGTCCGTCAAAACCAATTTGGCTTTCTGGACATGCCCGAAAGGAAGGCCGCGCAGGGTGCCGTCCTCGGTCTGCACGCTGATGATGTCACTGCCTTCAGTGCCCATCAGCATGCCTTTGAATTTTTTCTGCCCGTCGACGGGCTGGTCTACTTCGATCTTCGCCTCGAAACCCTTCCAGCGTTCGAAATCCTTGAAACGCGTCAGCGGGCGGTCGATGCCGGGGGAGGAGACTTCGAGATAGTAGGCCGAGTCAATCACGCCTTCGACATCCAGCACAGCGGAAACGGCCTGCGACAGTTTCGAGCAGTCGTCGAGGTTCATCGTGCCGTCGGGGCGTTCGGCCATGATCTGTAAGGTAGGCTTGCCGGAGCCGACGCCCACCATCAGGACGCGCACGATTTCATACCCCATGCCTTCGGCGGCGGGGGTGATCGCTTTTTCGACTTTTTTGCTCAGCGGCGATTTATCCATTTGTCTCGTTCTTGGGCCTTATTCAGCACAAAGGGCGGGCTCTTTTTGAGAGCCCACCCTTTTGTATGCCGGGTTGTATTTGAGTGCTTTTATACAGCAACGATGCGATTTTGCAAGGAAAATAGGGGGTAAATGCGTATTTCTCGTCTTTTTTGCAGAGGTTTCGTCGAAAATAATTCCGGATTTATTTTCTATTATTTACATAATAAGGAATTTTACCCACGAATAAACACGAATGAACGCGAAATGCTCCGCAGGCCATTCAAATTGTGCCGTGGCGAGAATGATCGTCCCGTAGCAGAAAAAAGCCTGCGGCGCCTTATTCGTGCCCATTCGTGTTTATTCGTGGGCAAAATATTTCCTGCGCAGGATTTACCGCGCCTTAAAATTAAAGAACATCGTCTCGCGCCCCTGCACGAGTCCCTTGGCCTGATATCTTGTGCCCAGCATATCGGCGGGGCGGGTGCGCCAGTCGGCGGCGCAGTTCGCCAGCCATTCAAAGCCCGGATGCAGGAAGGTTTTTTCCAGCTGCCACGCGTTCAGGCTTGGCACATCGGACGACAGGCGGAATTCCGCGCCCGGCTTCAGCAGGCGGTGGAAAGCGTCGAGGTTTTCGGTCTGCACCACGCGGCGGCGGTGATGGCGCGTTTTCGGCCACGGGTCGGAATTGAGCAGGAACAGGCGCGAGATGCTTTTTTCGGTCAACCGCGGCATCAGCAGGCGCACGTCGTCCTGCCAGATGCGGATATTGCGCAGCTTGTGATCGCGCATGTCGCGGCAGAGTCCGGCAACGCCGTTCATAAACGGCTCGCAGCCGATCATGCCGATATCGGGGTTGTGGGTGGCCTGATGGATCAGCTGTTCGCCGTTGCCAAAGCCGATTTCCAGCCAGACTTCTTTGACAGGAAAATCGAACAGCGTGCGGGGGTCGATCATGCTGCCGTCTTCGGGCAGCGCGATGCGCGCCCAGGGCGTTATTTCGTCATACGCGCTCTGGCGGTCCGGCCGCAGCGCCTTGCCGCGCCGGCGGCCGTAATAGCGGATGATCTCGTCTTCATTTATCACGTTTTTTGATGCCCTTGCTGTCGTCAAGGTCTTCGAACCTTGTTGTCAGCGGGTTGTATTCCAGCAGCTTGCCCTTCGCCATGTCGAAATACCATGCGTGGATGGTCAGCTCGCCGCTCATCAGGCGTTCCTCGATCCAGGGGAAGGTGTGCAGGTTGCGGTAGGAGACGAGAACCACGGCCTTTTCCAGCTCGCGCGCGCGTTCCTCCTCCGGCAGTTTTTCGGTGGCTTTTTTGGTGGTGACAAGCGCGGACCGCGCGATATCTACCCAGTTGGGCAGGAACTCGAAATGCTCTCCCACCAGATCGCGCTCCGCCAGCGCGCGCACGCCGCCGCACAGGCTGTGGCCCATGACGACGATCTGTTTCACCTTGAGCCCCCGCACGGCGAATTCGATGGCCGAGCAGGTGCCGTGGTGGCCGCTGTCGCGGGAATAGGCGGGGACACTCGCCGACACGTTACGCACGACGAAGATATCGCCGGGCGCGGCATGGGTGATGATGGCGGGATCGGCGCGTGAATCCGAACAGCCGATCATCAGCACTTCGGGGTTCTGCCCGTCGCGCACAAGCGTATGAAACAGCTTCTTGCCGGGCCCGAAATGTTCCTTGTGGAACGCCTTGTAGCCCTGGATGAGTTTGTTGAAGGGCACTTTATTACCGCTTCAGTTCCGTAACCTTGCCTTCGGCATGCGCGTATTTTTTGGAGCCGAGTTCGTCCTTCAGCGCCTGCACGAGGTCGGGTTTTTCCCAGGTGAAGCCGCCATCCGCTTCGGGCGCGCGGCCGAAATGGCCGTAGGCGGCGGTGCGGGCATAGATGGGCTTGTTCAGGTTCAAACGCTCGCGGATCGCGCGGGGGCGGAAATCGGCCACGGCCTGCAGCGCATCGGCAATCGCCTCGTCGCTGTATTTGCCGGTGCCATGCGTGTTGACGTAGAGCGAGATCGGGTGCGATACGCCAATCGCATAGGACACCTGAATGGTGCAACGGTCGGCCAAGCCAGCCGCCACGATGTTCTTCGCAGCGTGACGCGCGGCATAGGCGGCCGAGCGGTCAACTTTGGTCGGGTCCTTGCCGGAGAATGCGCCGCCGCCATGCGGAGCAGCGCCGCCGTAAGTATCGACAATGATCTTGCGGCCGGTGAGGCCGGAGTCACCATCCGGACCGCCGATGACGAAACGGCCGGTCGGGTTGACGTAGAACTGGCTCTCATCGCACATCCAGCCCGCGGGCAGGATGTTTTCGACGTGCGGGCGCACCATTTCGCGCACTTCTTCCTGCGTGGCGGAAGCGTCATGCTGGGTCGAGACGACGACCGAGGTCGCGCGCACGGGCTTGCCGTTCACGTATTCCAGCGACACCTGCGATTTTGCATCGGGGCCCAGTTTAAACAGCGCGCCGGAATGGCGGGCTTCGGCCAGCGATTTCAGGATGGCGTGGGAATAATGGATGGCGGCCGGCATCAGGCTGTCGGTTTCGCGGCAGGCGTAGCCGAACATGATGCCCTGGTCGCCGGCACCTTCGTCCTTGTTGCCGGCGGCATCGACGCCCTGCGCGATGTCGGCGGATTGCGCGTGCAGGCGCACATCAACCTTGATTTTTTCCCAATGGAATTCTTCCTGCTTGTAACCGATGTCGCGCACGGCATGGCGCGCGATCGTTTCGATCAGGTCGCGGTCGATGGATGCGGGGCCGCGGGTTTCGCCCGCGATGCACAGGACACCGGTGGTCGCAAGGCATTCCGCCGCAACGCGCGCATAGGGGTCGGCGTTGAGGTAAGCGTCGACGATGGCATCGGACACGCGGTCACAGACTTTGTCGGGGTGGCCTTCGCCAACGGACTCGCTCGTGAAAATGTATTTTTGGTCAGCCATGATGTCGCCCTTCGTGCCTAAATGCGAATGATTTACAGGGATTATTTATACTTTAGCGATTATTGCAGGGCAACAAGCTTTTTCGGATACGGGCGCAGGGGCTATTTTTTCTTGCCCAGAGCCTTCGCCATATCAACGACTTGACGCTTGTGCGCGGTACTTTCGATGCTGTCATAGGCGCGCAGCAGCTCGATCTTGTCGCGGCTCATGGGTTCTGCGTCAAAGCCTGCCTGCTTGTTGTCGGCCATGCCGCGCGCGCCGCCCTTGGCCGCGCCCGGCAACAGCGCCGCGCAGCCTTCGGTAAAGAATTCCAGCTGCGATTTCAGGGCCGCCGCGATTTCCGTCAGGCGGCTGAGTGAAATGCGGTTGGTGCCGCGCTCGTATTTCTGGACCTGCTGGAAGGTGATGCCGCATGATTTTGCCAGCTCGTCCTGGCTCATCCCCAGCATCAGGCGGCGGTTTTTCACCTTGTTGCCGACAAACACATCGACGGGGTGGGGGCCATCCTGATTATTGCGTGTGCGGGGCATGACTGAATACCTTAACAACTGTTCTGATTTGCAAAACATAGGCTTGCAACGCAGCATTGTCAACACACGATGGTATTCAATCCTGTGTTGAGCAGCAGCCGCCGCGCATCCGCACCGCGATCACGGCAAATCCGGCCAGCAGCAGCCAGAAAAACGAGTCTTTATAAAGAGCGTAAGGGGGAGCCGAAAGCGCATCCGGCAGCAGGGCGTCGACATATCCCGCTGTGCCCAGCTTCTTTTTCGCCAGCACGCGGCCCAGCGGGTCGATCATGCCCGAAATGCCGGTATTGGCGGCGCGGGCAAGCGGCAGGCCTTCCTCTATCGCGCGCACCCGCGCCATCGCGAAATGCTGGCGGGGGCCGGCGGTTCTGCCGTACCAGCCGTCATTGGTGACGTTGACCAGCCATTTGGGACGGTTGAGCGGATCGGCGACTTCGCCCGGGAAAATGACTTCGTAGCAGACAAGCGGGCTGAACCCCGGCAGGCCGTTCACATGCAGCGTTTGCGGGCCGGGGCCGCGCGTGAAATCGCCCACGCCCGACACCGCCATCGCGATCGGCTTGAACGAAATTTTTTCGCGGAAGGGAATGAATTCGCCGAACGGCACAAGGTGATGCTTGTCGTAGTTGCCGACGACTTTGGCCTTTTTATCCAGCGCGGTGATGCTGTTGTAGAAATACGGGTGATTGGGGTTGCGCACATCGACGCGCAGGGAACCCAGCAGGCCGGTCGCATTGCCCGGCAGTTTCATCGCGATGATCTGCGCGATTTCGGGGAACTGGTACAGGTCGGCATTCACGGCGGTTTCGGGCCAGATCACGGCATCGGGCGCGCGGACGGTTTTGGCGGCGGTCAGGTTCAGCTGCTTTTCAAAATTGCGCCAGTCGTCGTCCTAGTTCCACTTGGTTTCCTGCGGGATGTTCCCCTGCACCAGCCGGACATAAGGCGCGCCTGCGGCATAACCGGTCGGGTTGACCGACAGGCGCACGGCGCCCGCAACCGTCACGAATACCAGCGACACGACCGCGATATGGCGCAGCGTGCGGTGCGCGCGGAAAACCGGGATCATCGCCCAGAACAGCGTCAGCGCGGTCAGGCCGTAAATACCGATAAAGGCGGTCGATTGCAGCACGGGCAGAACATGATGCCACGCGTAACCGGGCAGGTTCCACGGAAAGCCGGTCAGCAGATGCCCGCGCCCGTATTCGACCAGGCTCCATGCCGTAACGAAACCGACGGCATGGGCGGCTTCATGGCTGCGCAGGCAGCGCGCGAGCAGCGGAATGAAGCCGTAGCAAAGCGCAAGAACCGCAGGCCCGACGACGAGCGACAGCGGCAGCACCCATTTCCATTGTTCGATATCGACGAACAACGCGGCGCTGACCCAGTAAAGCCCGAAAATGAAATAGCCCGCGCCGAACGCCCAGCCGACGCAGAAGCTTTTGGCGCGCGTCGGCGCGAAACGGGCAAGGGTGGCAAAGGCGGGCACGGTCAGCAGCAGCACCGGGAACAGCCCGACGGGCGGCATCGCCAGCACGGTCAGGACGCCCAGCAGGAACGCGACCGCGTAGCGTTTAAAGCCGCTCAGGCCTCCAAGTGAATTGATGCTGCAGCAGGTCATGATGCGGCGGCCGGCGCTTTTTTGGGCAGGTTGCGCAGGCGGATGCGGGTCACGCGGCGCGGATCGGCGTCGATAACCTCGAATTCAACGCCGCTGGCCTGATGGCGGATGACTTCGCCGCGCGTCGGCACGTGGCCCGCGATAAAGGTGACGAGACCGCCCATGGTATCGACTTCCTCGTATTCCTCGTTTTCGGCAAAGGTCTCGCCGTATTGCTTTTCAAATTCGGTGATGGCGTAGCGGCCGTCGACGATGGCCGATCCGTCGGGGCGTTCGATCAATTGCGGGGTGAGGTCGAATTCGTATTCGTCGTCCAGCTCGCCGACGATGGATTCGACAAGGTCGTTGATGGTGATAAGGCCGTCGATGCCGCCGAATTCATCGACGATGAAGGCCATATGCACCTTGGACTGGCGCATTTGCAGCAGCAGGTCGAGGACGCGCATGGCGGGCGACACGACCAGCACGTCGCGCATCACTTCCTTGATCTCGAACGGCGTGTGGTTCGCAAGATGCGCCACGATGTCCTTGATGTTCACCGCGCCGAGAATATTGTCGAGGTCGCCCTTATAGACGGGGATCCGGCTGTGCGGTTTTTGCGCGAGCAGCGCGTAAAGCTCGTCGCGGGTCGCGTCGATGCTGATCGCCACGATATCGGCGCGCGGCACCATCATATCCAGCACCGGCAGGTCGCGCAGTTCGAGGATGTTGGAAATCAGCCGGCGTTCATGCGCGGCGACGGCGGATTGGGGGGTGTCGGTCTGTTCCTCGATCAACTCCTCGATCGCGTCGCGCAGGCTGTCGTTGTCGTGGCCGGTTTCCTTGGCGGGGAGGAGGTTTTTCATCCAGCCGAACAGGCCTTTTTCCCCGTCGGGTTTGGTTTCCGGCGCGGCTTCGATGACAGGTTCGGGTTTTTTGAGGGCGTTGTCTTCCACGTTATTTCTTACGCTTCTTTACAGGTTCGGGTTCCGCATAGGGGTCGGGGTATCCCATGCTCGCAAGGATTGCGCATTCAAGCTTTTCCATCGCCTTGGCATCCTTTGCGTTCATGTGGTCATAGCCCAGCAGGTGCAGGGTGCCGTGAATGACGAGGTGCAGGGTGTGGTTTTCGATGCTTTTCTTCTGTTCCTTGCATTCCTTCGCGACGGTCTGGTGCGCGATCACGATATCGCCCAGCGGAATGGCATCGACCTTGGGGAAGGCATCGAGGTCTTTCGACTTCAGCCCTTTGATTTTCAACTGCGGGAAGGACAGCACGTTCGTCGCCTTGTTCCTGGCGCGGAAGGTGTGGTTGAGGTCCTTCATCATCTTGTCGTCCGACAGCACGACCGCGATGTCGAAATTGCGGTTATCAAATGATTTCGGCTTTTTCGCGTCAAGGAACGCGGCGGCGACAGCCTCCTCGATCTTGCGGTCCATCTTGGCGAAGGCTTTTTTCCACTTGGCCGAGGCGTAGTCGATCTGGATGGTCAGGCTGATCATGGCGTGTCCTTGCCGTATTTGTTCGGGTTTGCGGCGTCGCGTTTTTCGTAGGCCGCGACGATTTCGCGGACAAGCCGCGAGCGCACGACATCGGCGTCGCCGAAGGCGACGAAGGCGATGTCCTTGCCGCCTTTCAGCACCTCGACCGCGTCGCGCAGGCCCGATTTCTGCCCGTGGGGCAGGTCGGTTTGCGACAGGTCGCCCGTGATGATCATCTTGCTGTTCTCGCCGATGCGGGTCAGCGCCATTTTCATCTGCGTGGGGGTTGTGTTCTGCGCCTCGTCGAGGATGACGACGGCAGAGCCCAGCGTGCGGCCGCGCATGAAGGCCAGCGGCGCGATTTCAATCGTGCCGTCGGCAAGCCGGCGCGCCAGCTGTTCGGCCGGCAGCATATAATTCAATGCGTCATAGATGGGGCGCAGATAGGGGTCGATTTTTTCCTGCATCGTGCCGGGCAGGAAGCCGAGGCTTTCGCCGGCTTCGACCGCGGGGCGGGTCAGGATCATGCGGTCCACTTCGCCGGATTGCAGCATGGTTACGGCCTGCGCGACCGCCAGAAAGGTTTTGCCCGTACCGGCAGGGCCAAGGCCGAAAACGAGGGCGTTGTTCTTGATCGCTTCAAGATATTCGGCCTGCGTGGGCGTGCGGGGGGTGATCTGCTTGTTTTTCGTCTGCAGCTTGACCTGCGGTTCTTTCAGGGCTGCCATCGCCATGTCGCGGCTGCCCTGGTTCATCGGGCTTTTGACGACGTTGATGGCGGCGGTGACGTCTTCGGTTGCGACGGGCAGGCCCTTCAGCAGGCGTTCCCACAACACATCGAATACGGCCTGCGCCGCGACGATTTTGGGTTTCGGGCCGATGATGACGACTTCGTTGCCGCGCGACGCGATCTCGATATCGAGTTCTTCTTCGATCTGCGCCAGGAACATATCATGCTCGCCGAAGAGCAGGGGGACGAGGGCATTGTCATCAAACTGTAGTCCGACGCGCCGGACGGCTTGCTTGGTCAAGTGGTTCTCCTGAAAAGAAAAAGTAGGGTTAGTTGTACACTAACCCTACTTTAACAGTAAAACGTAAATATTAGTTAATCAGCCGATCTTACCACTTGCCGGGCGTAGTCGGTTGATTCGGCTGGACTTTTGCCGGAGCGGGCGATGCGCCGGGTGCGTCGAATTTGGGCTTGTCGAGGCCTTCAAATTCATCCACAGCCGCCACGAACGCCATCACGATCTCGGAGCGGACGACATGCGTCTGTTCGAAGGTCTGGGTGGCAGCGCCTTTTTTGCCTTCCATGATCTGCGAAGCCCAGATCAGGCCGGAGTCATTTTTATCGCGCAGGTCGATCTGCTGGGGGTCGCCGGTCATGACCATTTTCGAGCCTTTACCGATACGGGTAATGGCCATCTTGGTCTGTTCGCGGGTCAGGTTCTGCGATTCATCGACGATGATGAAGGCTTCGTCGAAGGTACGGCCGCGCATGTAGCCGATCGGCACGATCTCGATGACGCCGTTTTCCATCATGCCCTTGTACTTGCCGGGGCCGAACGCTTTGTCCAGTTCGTCATAGATGGGGCGCATATAGGGGGCGAGTTTCGCGTTCGCGTCGCCGGGCAGGTAGCCGATTTTTTCGCCGGCTTCCGCGGCGGGGCGCGCCAGCAGCAGTTTCTTCACGTCGCCGTTCTTCAGGGCTTCGATGCCCTTCACGACCGCCACGTGGGTCTTGCCGGTACCGGCAGGCCCGAGCGCGAAAATCAGGTCGTTTTCGGCGATCAGTTTCGCGAGGTTTTCCTGCGCGGGGTTCAGCGCCTGGAAGGCGGAACCCGAGGAGCCGCCTTCGTGCTTCGCAACAGCGGAGGAGGGCTTGTTCTGGTTCGCGGCCTTGAAGGCTGCGGCTGCGGGGGATGCCGCGGAAAGGCCGGCATTGGGGTTCAGCTGGGCTGCGATCTTGCTGATCGCGTCCTTGTCGATATGCGCGCGGGATTCAACCTGGCCCGACAGCATGTCGAAGGCTTTTTTCACGCGCGTTGCGTTTTCTTCGCTGCCGTAGAAGGCGACTTTATCGGGGTTGTAGTTGACGTCGAACTGGACGCCGAACTTCTGGCCGAAATACTGGTGCAGGTGGCCGCGATCCTGGCGGTACAGGATGCTGGCGAGAGTCTTGTCGCTCGGGGAGTCGAGCTTGATCGTATGGAGAGCGCCTTCCGGTTTGGAATTGCCCTGCTGCTTGTTACGGTAGTTGCTCATGCTGCTTCCTTCTTCTGGCTGGGGGTTTTTGTTGTTGTTTCAGTCGTCGCGATAGTACCGGCCATCCCGTTCTGGAAGGCCTTCTCAATGGTTACATCGACCATCTCGCCATACAGGCGTTCCGGCGCGGTCACATAGACCGACTGATTCCAAGGCGATTTGCCGAGGAGCTGGCCGTCTTTGTCGCCCTTGCGGTCGAACAGCACCTGCATCATTTTGCCGACGCTGCGCTGGTTGAATTCGGATTGCTGCGCAAACAAAATCGCCTGCAGTTCATGCAGGCGCGTGTCCTTCACAGCTTCGGGAACGATGCCGCCCATGACTGCGCCGGGGGTGCCGGGGCGGGGGCTGTATTTGAACGAATAGCAGGACGCAAAGCCGATCTGTTTCACCATTTCCACCGTCGCCGCATGGTCTTCATCCGTTTCGCCCGGGAAGCCGACGATGAAATCCGACGACAGCGCGATATCGGGGCGCTGCTTTTTCACGCGCGCGATGATGTCGATGTATTGCGCGGCGGTATGCTTGCGGTTCATGAGGTCGAGGATGCGGTCGGAACCGCTTTGCACCGGCAGGTGCAGGAAGGGCATCAGCTTTGCGATGCTGCCATGCGCGTCGATCAGCGCATCGTTCATGTCGCTGGGGTGGGAGGTCATGTAGCGGATACGCGCAAGGCCGTTGATCTGCGCCAGCGCGTCGATCAGGCGCGCAAGATCCCACGATCCGCCTTCGCCTTCGCCGTGGAACGCATTCACGTTCTGGCCGAGCAGCATGACTTCCTTCGCGCCCTGTTCGACGGATTTTTTCGCTTCGTCGAGGATCTGCTGCACGGGGCGCGAATATTCCGCGCCGCGCGTATAGGGAACGACGCAGAAGGTGCAGAACTTGTCGCAGCCTTCCTGCACCGACAGCATGGCCGACGGGCCTTGCGTGGTGGAAGCGGGCAGGTTGTCGAATTTCGATTCAACGGGGAAATCGGTGTTGACCACGCGCTCCCCGCCATTCGCGCTCAGGATCATTTCCGGCAGGCGGTGATAGGTCTGGGGGCCAAATACCATATCGACGTATTTCGCGCGCTGGAGGATGACAGGGCCTTCCGCCTGTGCCACGCAGCCGGCGACGGCGATCAGCGCCTTTTCGCCTTGTTCGGCTTTGGCTTCTTTGTGGTCGCGCAGGCGGCCGAGGTCGGAGAACACCTTCTCGGTCGCTTTTTCGCGGATATGGCAGGTATTGAGGATCATCAAATCGGCGCCTTCGGGCGCGTCCACCGGCGCATAGCCGAGGGGGGCCAGAACATCGGCCATCTTTTGGCTGTCATAGACATTCATCTGACAACCCCAGGTCTTTATGTAGAGCTTTTTGCTCATTGCATTCTCAATCCTGCAATTTAAACTCTGAACGGTGGTTCTGGTGCTGGAACTATTAACCATATCTTTTATGGCTTGTCCATAATTTTATGTCTAATTAGGTTGGGAAAAATCTGTTATGGCTCAAGAAGTTCTCGTGATGGGGCCAATCCCTGCCGCCCAGCTTGAGCAGTTGGAGCAAAACTACCGGATTCACAAGCTTTGGCAGGCCGAAAACCCCGAGGCGAAACTTAACGAAGTGCGCAACAATATTACCGGCATGGTCAGCACGGCCTTTTTCGGCGTGACCGCCAAAATCATCCGCGCGCTGCCGAACCTTGAAATCATCAGCCATTTCGGCGTCGGCTATGACAGCGTCGATGTCAAGGTCGCCAAGGAGCAGGGGATTATCGTCACCAACACCCCTGATGTGCTGACCGACGACACGGCGGATATCGGCATTGCCCTGACGCTGGCGGTGTTCCGCCGCACGGTCGAGGGCGATATATACGTCCGCAGCGGGCAATGGATCAAAAAAGGGCCGATGCCGCTGGGCAGATCGCTGCGCGGCAAGACGATGGGGATTGTGGGGCTGGGGCGTATCGGGCAGGCGATTGCCAAGCGCGCCGAAGCCTTCGGGTTGAACATCATCTATCACGGCCCGCGCGATAAAAAGGTTTCTTATCCCTTTGTCGCCAGCCTCGAGGAAATGGCGGCGAAATCCGATATATTAATGGTCGCCTGCCCCTATTCGGCGGATACGCACCATTTAGTCGATGCAAAGGTGCTGAAGGCGCTGGGGCGCGACGGCGTACTGGTGAATATCGCGCGCGGCAAGATCGTCGATGAAAAGGCGCTGATCGACGCGCTGGAGGCGGGCTTGATCGCGGGCGCCGGCCTGGATGTCTTTGAAAAAGAACCGGATGTGCCAAGCGCGCTGTGCAGACTCGATAACGTCGTCCTTCAGCCGCATGTGGGCAGCGCGACCCATGAACCGCGCGGCGCGATGGCGCAACTGGTGGTGGATAACCTGCTTTTGTACTTTGAAAAGGCTGAGGTTTTGACGCCGGTCTAATCGGCTTCTGGACAATATCGGGCATTTGCTGTAAAACTCCGGTCAATTCAGGACTATATGTTTTACAGGATGCTCCGCATGAAAAAATTTGCCCTCGCTCTGGTTTTGTCGCTTTGCCTGTCCCCGGTCGCGGCAGAGGCGAAGGGTTCTTCCGCCTGCTATACGCCCAAGGAATTCGAAGCCGAGCAAGGCCTGCGCATCCATTCGGAACTGATGGTCATCGGCCTGACCTGCATGAAAATGCCCCAGGGCCCCCAGATGTACATGAAATACCAGAGCTTCACGCAAAAGAACAAAGGCCTGATTTCATCCTACGAAAACGACCTGATCGGCTATTACCGCCGCTCCGGCTCGGGCGATCCCGAAGTCAAGCTGCACACGCTGCGTACCAACCTTGCCAACCAGATTTCGCAGCATGCGATCGCGATGTCGACCTCGACCTTCTGCAAGCGCTTCTCGCCGCGCATCGATCAGGCGCTGTCGATGGACAAACCGAAGATCCGCCAATGGGCGCAACATTCATGGCAGACCAGCACCACCACGACGCCGGTTTGCGCGAACTGAACTTTTAAAAGATAAGCGAAGCTGAAAAACCTGCCCCTAAGAAGGCGGGTTTTTCGTTTTCAGGTCGGCTGTTTTCACGGTGCTGCGCGTGGTGGACCATTCGATGATCATCGCATAGGCCAGGGCCAGCAGCGTCGGGCCGATAAAGATGCCGATGAAGCCGAACGCCACCATGCCGCCCATGATGCCCAGCAGGACGAGGAGCAGCGGAAGATCCGATCCGCGGCTGATGAAGTAGGGCTTCATGAAGTTGTCGATAGACCCCACGACAAGCGCGCCCCACAGCACAAGGAAGATCGCCATGCCGGTTTGCCCTTCCGAGAACAGCCACAGCGCGGCCGGGCCCCAGATCAGCGGCGGGCCCATCGGCACCAGCGACAGGAAGAAGGTCATCAGGCCAAGGAAGGTCGCGCCCGGAATACCCGCAATCATGAAGCCGATCGCGGCGACGACGCCCTGCAGCAAGGCGGTGCCAAGGATACCATAGACAACGCCGATCAGCGTGTTGGTGGTGACGGCCAGCAGTTTGTTGCCGTATTCGCCGCCGAAACGCTCCGACAGCGCGCGGATGCGCACGGCCACATGCGTGCCGTGACGGAAGAAGAAGTAGGAAATGATCACGCCCAGCGTAATGTCGAGCATGCCATAGCCGATGGTGGAGCCCATGCGCAGCAGTACCGCCGAAGTGGGGCGCGCGTATTCCTTGAGCGTTTCCATCATGCGCGCCTTGTCGGTCGAGAACATGATCCAGAATTTTTCAAGGTAAGGGCCGATATATTTCACGGATGCGAGGGACGCGGCGGTCGTGCTGGAATCGCCTTGCAGGAAGGTCATGATGCCGTCGTAAACCTTCTGGTAGTTTTCCGCGATGCTGGTGCCGATGATGACCAGCGGCGCAATGAAGCAGGCGGCCAGCAGCAGGGTCATAAGCGTGGAAGCCAGCACGGTGCGGTTTTTCGTGCGCGACAAAATCCATTCAAAAGCAGGCCATGTGGCGAGCGTGAAGATGGTCGAGAGCAAAATGGCGGGGAAGAAAGGCAGCAGGATGATCAGGCAGCCGATGATAATCAGCGTGACGGCGGTCAGGCCTGCCACCAGCTGGTAGATCTGCGCTTTATCCTTGGGATTGGTGGGAAGTACGGCCATGCGGAACACCTTCTATTTACCAAAAAGGAGGATAACCGATTATATTCCGGCTTCACAGCATGTTTTTATTTATCTATAGTCTTATCAATACCATAACGAAATCCATTCAGGAGATGATACTTAAATGACGTCGTTGCTCAGCGCGGCCACCTTTTTCCGCAAGAAACCCGCCAATTCCGAAAGCACGGGCCCTGCGCTCAACCGCGTATTGTCGGCCTGGGACCTGACCCTGCTGGGCGTGGGCGCAATCATCGGCACCGGGATTTTCGTGTTAACCGGCGTGGCGGCTGCGACGCAATCCGGCCCTGCGGTCGTGCTTTCCTTCGTGGTGTCCGGCATCGCCTGCGCCTTCGCGGCGCTCGCCTATGCCGAACTTTCCGCCAGCGTCGGCGGTTGCGGTTCTGCCTATGGTTATTCCTACGCCGCCTTCGGCGAATTCATCGCCTGGGTCATCGGCTGGGATCTGGTGCTGGAATACGGTGTGTCGGTCGCGGCGGTCGCGAATGGCTGGTCGGGATACCTGAAGCGCGGCCTTGCCTCGATGGATATGCCGCTGCCGGAAATGCTGACCAAGGGGCCTTGGGCCACCAAGGGCGTCGAGGTGAACGGAGTCATGACGCAAGTCGCTGATGGCGGAATCGTGAACCTGCCCGCCGTCATTATCATTATGCTGCTGATGGTCATGCTGATCGTGGGCGTGAAGCAAAGCGCGCGCCTGAACGCGGCAATGGTTTTCGTCAAGCTGCTGACAATTTCCGTGTTCGTGTTCGTCGCCGCCCGTTTCGTGTTCAGCGACATCGACGCGGCCAAAGCGCTTTGGACGCCCTTCATGCCCTTCGGCTGGTTCGGCACGGGCGAGGACGGCAAGCATTTTGGCATCTTGGCAGGCGCGTCGCTGGTGTTCTTCGCTTATGTCGGTTTCGACGCCGTTTCAACGGCGGTCGAGGAAGCGCGCAACCCGCAGAAAGACGTTCCCATCGGCATTCTGGCCTCGCTTGTTTTCTGCACGATCATTTACATCGTCGTGTCCGGACTGCTGACGGGCGTCGTTAAATACGACACGCTGAATACGTCTTCACCCGTCGCCGATGCTTTGTCGGCAATCGGTTTCAAGGCGGGGGCGGCGCTGGTATCGGCGGGCGTTATCGCCGGCCTGACGACCGTGATGCTGGTGCTGTATTACGGCCTGACCCGGATTATCTTCGCGAGGTCGCGCGACGGGCTGCTGCCGCTGTCGCTGGGCGAAGTGAACGAAAAGACCCGCACGCCGGTGCGCACCACGGTTATCTGCGGTGTCATCATGGCGGTCATGGCGGGCTTTATCCCGCTGGGCGCGCTCGCGGAACTGACGAATATCGGTACGCTGGCGGCATTTGTGCTGGTCTGCGGCGGTGTCATTATGCTGCGCGTGAAACAGCCGAACCTGCCGCGTCCGTTCAAAACGCCCGGCGGATTGGCTGTCCCTTTCCTTGGCGTTTTGTCCTGCGGCGCGCTGATCTGCTTCCTGCCGCCTGAAACGCATCTGCGTTTCGTGCTGTGGCTGGCGGTGGGTGTGGTGATTTATTTCGCCTACGGCATCCGTCACAGCGCGCTCAACAAAGCCGCCTAAGCCGCTCGACAGGCGCATCTTTACCTTTGGTTAACCTAACTGCCATAAAATAGCAGGTGGGATTAATCAAGGCAGGAACAGATGCGTAGCTTCGTGATTTTATTCGGATTTTTGGGAATGGTGCTGATGGCGCCCGTGAGCGCTATGGCCGAAGAAGAAGCGGCAGCCGCTGCGACCCCCGATTTCGAGTATCTCGACATGAAGCCGCTGGTTTTGCCGATCATCACCGAAAAGGGCCTGACGCAGCAGGTCAGCCTCGTGATCTCGCTCGAAGTGCCGTATGGCACGAAAGACAAGGTCAAGGCGATGGAGCCGAAACTGGCCGATGCCTATATCAGCGACCTGTACGGCGCGCTGGGCACGGGGCATGGCTTGATGAAAAACAACGTGATCGACATTCCTGCCATCAAGGCGCGCCTGTCGAAAAACACCGTCAAGGTGCTGGGCCCCGACAAGGTGAACGACGTGCTGCTGCAGGTTGTGCAGCAATCGCAGCGCTGATTATCCCGATCTCAGGTATTTAATCGCCGTATCCCGCTCGAACAAATAAAGCAGGGTGCGCAAGGCAAGCCCGCGTTCCGACAGCAATTGCGGGTCGCGGTCGAGGATCAGGCGCGCATCGTCGAACGCGGTTTGTATCAGGTCGGTATGGAATTCGGGATGGGCGAGGCGGAATTCCGGCAGGCCGCTCTGGCGCGTGCCCAGCATCTCTCCCGCGCCGCGCAGCTTCAAATCCTGTTCGGAAATGAAAAAACCGTCCTCGGAATCGCGGATGGTGGAGAGGCGTTTTTTCGCAATCTCGCTGAGTTTTGAATTATAGAGCAGGATGCAAACCGATTTCCCCGACCCGCGCCCGATGCGTCCGCGGAGCTGGTGCAGCTGGGCAAGGCCGAAGCGTTCGGCATGCTCGATCACCATCACAGTCGCCTCCGGCACATCGACGCCGACCTCGATGACGGTCGTGGAGACGAGGATATCCAGTTCGCCCCTGGCGAATTTTTCCATCACCGCGTCTTTTTCGGCGGGCTTCATGCGCCCGTGCAGCAGTCCGACGCGTTTAAAGCGGTGGCTCATCATCGCAAAGCGTTCTTCGGCGGCGGCAAGGTCAAGCTTTTCCGATTCCTCGACCAGCGGGCAGACCCAGTAAATGCGGTCGCCTGTTTCGATTTTGCGCTGCAATCCTTGCAGCACTTCCTCCAGCCTTTCGTCCGATACCAGGCGGGTGTCGATGGGCTGGCGGCCTGCCGGTTTCTCGTTCAGGATGCTCACCTCCATGTCGCCATAGACGGTGAGGGTGAGGGTGCGCGGGATGGGCGTTGCGGTCATCACCAGCATGTCGGCGGTCTGGCCTTTTTCGTTCAGCAGCAGGCGTTGATGCACCCCAAACCTGTGCTGCTCGTCGATGATGACAAGCGCAAGATCCTTGAAAAGCACATCTTCCTGAAACAGCGCATGTGTGCCGATGACGATATGGGCAGAGCCGTCGGCGATGGATTCCAGCATCGCCGCGCGCGCTTTACCTTTATCCCGCCCTGTCAGCGTCACGACCTTCAGCCCGATTTTTGCGGCCAGCGCGCCGATGGTTTTTTCGTGCTGGCGCGCCAGAATTTCGGTCGGCGCCATAATGGCGGCCTGACAGCCGCTGCCGATGGCATGGATCATCGAAAGAAATGCAACCGCCGTCTTGCCGCTGCCGACATCGCCTTGCAGCAACCGGTGCATCCGCAGCGGCTTTTGAAGGTCCTCGCGGATTTGCGCGATGGCGGATTTTTGCGACCCGGTCAGTTCAAACGGGAACGCCGCCAGCGCCTTCTGGAACAATGACTCGTCGCCCGCCAGCGCGCGGCCCTTTTGCTGGCGCTGGTTGACGCGCATCAGCGCCATCGTCAGCTGGTTCGCCAGCAATTCGTCATAGGCAAGGCGGCGGCGGGCAGGGTGTTCGGGGGATACGGCGGATTCATCGGCGGGATTGTGGACCTGCTGCAACGCCTCGTGCCAGCGCGGCATCTGTTCGCGCGCCTGATAGGCGGGGTCCAGCCATTCGTCCAGCACCGGAATTTTTGCCAGCGCGGCCTTCATGATTTTTGCGGATACTTTTTGCGTCAGCCCCGCCGTCAGGGGGTATACGGGTTCGATGGCGGGGATCAGGTGCGCCGTTTCCGGCGTCGTGACGTAATCGGGATGCGGCATTTGCAGCAGGCCGTTGTAATGCTCGATGCGGCCGCTGACCGTGCGGTCTTCGCCGACCGGGAATTGCACCTCAAGATAATCCCCCTGCGCATGGAAAAACGTCAGGTCGATCCAGCCCGTGCCGTCAGTGCCCTTGATGCGGTAGGGCAGGCCGGGGCGCTTGGGCGGAAAATGCCCCTCGATGCGGATGGTGACGGTCGCCACCGCCTCCGCCACGCCGATCAGGTCGCGCAGTTTCGGCGAAAAGCGGCGGTCGATAACGCCGGCCGGCAGGTGCCAGTACAGGTCGGAGACGCGCGGGCCCGCCACCTTTTCCAGCAGCTTGCTCATGCGCGGCCCCACGCCCGGCACGGTCTTGACGGCCTGAAACAGCGGGTCGAGGATAAAGGGCCGCCCCGTCACGCCTTATCCTTTTTGCTTGATATACTTGTTGTTCACCTTCACGGCGGCAACGCCTGCACCAATCAGCAGGACGCCGACGATAATCAGGCCGATCGGCCCCGCCAGCAGCCCGCCAAAGTATTTATCCATGAAATACCCGACATAGCTCAGCAGCGCGATCGTGCCCACGACCAGCAGCGTGCGGCTGCGCGCGACGGTCGAGAGGAAGATAACGCCGCAAGACAGGCCGAGGAACAGGATTTCAAACGGCGTATCGCGCAGTATATCCGCCGCCGCGCACAACGCCATGCAGGTACCCGCAAGATAGCAGATCCATGCCAACGGCTTGTGCTTGGATTTATCAAGGCTCCAGCCGATGCAGGTGAGCGACGTGCCCATCACGATGCCGATCAGCTTGGCCGGTATTTCCAGCTGGTCGAGCGCGGTGAACAGGAACAGGCCTGAAAACACCAGCGTCGTGAAGGCCAGAACGGTGCGGTCCTTGGCGACGAATGCGCAGCCCTGCTGCACCATCATCACGCCCGTCAGGAACAGCACCCCATGCGCGGGTTCGCCCCCGCGCGAGAAAATATCCATCACGACCGCGATGCCTATCGGCTGCAGCACGGCGGCCAGCAGGAACAGGGGCGTCGCCGCCATTTCCAGCTTGTCGTTCGTCGTGCAGGTCAGCGCCGCGATAAACATGCAGAAACCGATGCCCAGCGTGCACATGATCTGGCCGACCGGGCCCATATCGGGCCATTGCATCCCGATAAAGGTTGCGACGCCGGAAATGACGAACAACCCGCCCAGATAGCCGAAAATGCGCATCAGCAGGCTGCTGGATTTTTGCGCCTTGAATTCGGCCGTGTTCTGCAGCGCGGCGTACACTTCCTCCAGCGTCAGGCCGTGGCGCTTGATGATATCGACGACTTCGACGATGGCGTCCTGTTTTGCGGTCATGTTCATTCGTCCCCGTTACCCAGCCGACGAAATTCGTCGTGCCGTTGTAGAATGTATCATTCGGGTTTCCGGTTTTCAGCGGTACGGCGGTCAGGCCGTTGCGCAGCTTC
>JADYYV010000177.1 GCA_020853455.1 Alphaproteobacteria bacterium
CGTGAAAGGCCATGATTACAGCCTGAACCACGGCGATGTCGTGATCGCCGCGATCACCAGCTGCACCAACACCTCCAACCCCTCGGTCATGCTGGCGGCGGGTCTGGTGGCCAAGAAAGCGCTCGAAAAAGGCCTCACCGTGAAGCCCTGGGTGAAAACATCCCTCGCCCCCGGATCTCAGGTCGTGACCGATTATCTGGAGACCGCAGGCCTGCAGGCGAGCCTTGATTCACTCGGCTTCAATTTGGTCGGCTATGGCTGCACCACCTGCATCGGCAACTCCGGCCCGCTGCCCGACCATATCGAGGAAGCGGTAAAGGCGGGCGACCTGACCGTCGCGGGCGTCCTGTCCGGCAACCGCAACTTTGAAGGACGCATCCATGCGTTCGTGAAGGCGAACTATCTTGCATCGCCGCCCCTCGTCGTCGCTTACGCGCTGGCGGGTTCGGTGAAAATCGACATCTCCAAGGACGCCCTCGGCATCGGCAAGGACGGCAAGCCCGTTTACCTGAAAGACATCTGGCCCAGCCAGACAGAAGTCGCCGATACGCTGAAATCCGCGCTGACGCAGGACATGTTCAAGAAACGCTATGGCAACGTGTTCCACGGCCCCGCCGAATGGCAGGCCGTGCAGACGGAAGGCGGCGAAACCTATAAATGGAATTCGTCATCGACCTATGTGCAGAACCCGCCCTATTTCGCGGGCATGACGATGCAGCCGGAAGAAGTGAAGGACATCAAGGGCGCGCGCGCCTTGGCCGTGTTCGGCGATTCCATCACGACCGACCATATTTCCCCCGCCGGTTCGATCAAGAAAGACAGCCCCGCTGGTTCATATCTAATGAGCTATCAGGTGCGCCCGATCGACTTCAACTCCTACGGCGCGCGCCGCGGGAACCATGAAGTGATGATGCGCGGCACTTTCGCCAATATCCGCATCAAGAACGAAATGCTGGGCGGCAAGGAAGGCGGGCTCACCCGTTACATCCCCACCAACACCGAAATGCCGATCTATGACGCGGCGATGAAATACATCGCCGAAGGCACGCCGCTGATCGTGTTCGCCGGAAAGGAATACGGCACGGGGTCTTCCCGTGACTGGGCGGCGAAAGGCACGAAACTGCTGGGCATCCGCGCGGTCGTGGCGGAAAGCTTCGAGCGTATCCACAGGTCCAACCTTGTCGGCATGGGCGTGTTGCCCCTGCAGTTCAAGGACGGCATGACGCGCGCCGCGCTGAACCTGACCGGCGAAGAAACCTTCGACATCGCAGGGATCGCAACCGGTTTGCAGCCGCGCATGGATTTGAAAATCGTCATCCACCGTCCGGGCGGCGCTACCGACGAAATCACCGTCTGGTGCCGCATCGACACGCTGGACGAAATCGAATACTTCGCGAATGGCGGCATCCTGCAATACGTGCTGCGTTCGATAGCAAAGGCGGCGTAGCCGCTTGTAAAGACTGCGTAAGGGTTATTTTACAAGAAAGGGATTCAGATGAAGTTTTCATGGCTTTGCCTGCTGGCGGCGATTGTGATTGCGTCGCCTGTCACTTCGGTCATGGCGCAGAATCCCGGCACGGGGCAGCAGCCGCTGCCCAACTCGCTCGACCCGCCCGCCCCGCCGCCATCGACGGAAACCAAGCCCGACTGGATGGGCTATCCCAAGGAAGAAACGGGGGAACAGGGCGACCTGTCGAACCCGCACCGCACGCCCGAAGAAATCGTGGCCTGGGTGCAGTCGCTGTCGACCGATATGCTCACCTTTACGTCGAAAGCCGCCTATGACCGCCTGACCGAAGCGGGCGCGTCGATCGCATTCGAGGAAGTGAACACCAAACTGTTCCGCCTGAAGCCCAAATTCACCGCCAAGGGCTGGGCCGAATACGCGGCCTATGCAGGGCAGTCGCAGATCATCGACAAGGTGCGCAACCACGAATATTCCGTCACCACCATCATGAACGGCAACGCCGCCATTCTGGACAAAGGCCCGGTCGAGGGCGTTTACCGCTGGCTGGTGCGCGCGCCCCTGATGATCACCTATCTGCTGGTCAACGAAAAAGGCGAGCAGCAGGCGGTGGAAG
The DNA here is from genome assembly GCA_020853455.1 of Alphaproteobacteria bacterium. Taxonomy (GTDB): domain Bacteria; phylum Pseudomonadota; class Alphaproteobacteria; order Micavibrionales; family UBA2020; genus JAPWJZ01. The sequence continues at coordinate 2,082 of JADYYV010000177.1, forward strand.
ACGGCCAGTTCGAAGTCACGATGCAGCTGGCGCGCGGCCCGCAGACCGGCCCCGATGACCCCGGCCTGCTGGTCGAGGGCTGGAGCGTCGTTGCGAAATAAATCCGCTTAAGGTTTTTTGAACAGCGCGTCGACCGCGCTGCGGTGGGTGTCTTTTTTCGCGATATCCGCCTCGACGCGCGCGATTTCTTCCTTCAGCTGCGCCACATAATCGCGCAGTTCCGGCACCGACATTTTATCGAGCGCGCGGGGTTTCGCGCGTTTGGTTTTAGGGTCGTTTTCGTCGTCGAAAATCATCTATAATGCTCCCGTCAATAACGCGCACATCATAGCGGAAAACAAGCCAGATGCCAAAAAAACCGACACCCCGGAAACGGACGCCGAAAAAAAACGCCGTCCCCGCCGAAATGAAGGCGGCAGCCATCCATGACCACGCGCTGGTGACGGAAATGCGCCCCGTGCCGAAACCCGCCGCGGGCGAAGTGCTGGTGCGCGTGGCGGCCGCCGGCGTGAACCGCCCCGATCTTTTGCAGCGCAAAGGGCTGTACCCGCCGCCCGCCGGCATTTCCGACATCCCCGGCCTTGAAATCGCGGGCGAGGTTGCGGCGCTGGGCAAGGGCGTGACGGGACTGAAAAAAGGCGCGAAGGTTTGCGCGCTTGTCGCGGGCGGCGGCTATGCCGAATATTGCGTCGTGCCGGCCGTGCAATGCCTGCCCGTCCCTGCGGGCGTCGATATGCAGACGGCGGCGGGATTGTGCGAGACGCATTTCACCGTCTGGACGAATTTGTTCGACCGCGGCCAGCTGAAAAAAGGCGAAAGCGTATTGATTCACGGCGGCGCCTCCGGCATCGGCACGACCGCGATACAGGTGGCAAAGTCTTTCGGCGCGAAAGTATATGTGACCGCCAGCACCGATGACAAAGGCAGGGCCTGCGTAAAACTGGGCGCCGCCGCCGCGATCAATTACCGCCAGAAAGATTTCGTGGCGGAAGTGATGACGCTGACCGACAATCGCGGCGTCGATGTCGTGCTGGATATGGTCGGCGGCGATTATGTGGGCCGCAATTTGAAAACGCTCGCCCCTTACGGGCGGCATGTGAGCATCGCGATGCAAAAGGGCCGCACGGTCGAGGTCGACCTGTTCCAGATCATGTCGAAGCGCCTTGTCATGACCGGATCGACGCTGCGCCCGCAGCCGGTTGCGGTGAAGGGGGAGATTGCGAAGGCGCTGAAGAAAAACATCTGGCCGCTGGTGGCGCGCAAAAAAATCCGCTGCGTCATCGACAGCGTCTATAGCCTCGACGAGGCGCAAAAAGCCCATGAGCATCTGGAGGCGGGGAATCACGTGGGTAAGGTGATTCTCAAGATCCTGTAACTTTTATTTACATAATTATTAGCCGCCAAGCCTGTCCGGGCTGTTTTTCAGGCCGGATTGGCCGTCCGGACGGTTATCTTTGACATATTAAATATGGTTTGCTATTCCTTTTGCATAACAATTGCAGAGGAAAGAGCCGCGCCATGTCCCTCACCGCCGCCTTCAACGACGATTACCCGGTCGAAATGGTGAACAGCTATGTGCTGACCGTCCAGTATGACGTAGCGGGTTACAGCCAGGTGATGGCCTATGACTTCAAGGCACGGCTGATGACGCTGCGCACCGATGGTTATGCGGATGCGGGCGTGCGCATGATCCCGTTTTCGCAACTGGACCGCGACAGTCTGGTCGAATTGCGCGACCAGCTGATCGAGCTGGGCGGCAGCCCGCCCCCGCTCGCCCCCGAACCCAACACGCTGAACAAGCCCGCGCGCGGCCTGAACCCGTAAGAGGAATTTTCACATGGCGCTCAGCGACGAGTTCAACAGCACCTACAGCCCGCGCAAGATCGGCGACAATGTGCTGCGCATCGAATACGACTACGTGAAGTTTTACTATGACTTCCAGCAACGCGTCATGGCGACCGCCTATCGTTACAACGACTCGGGCGGCACGACGTTGACGCCGTTTTCGCAGCTGGACCGCGATACGCTGGTTGAAATGCGCGACACGCTGGTCGAACTGGGCGGCAAGCCCAAAGAACTGCCGCCGGAAGGCCCGACGCTCAACAAGCCCGCGCGCGGGCTGAACCCGTAAGGATCAGGAAATGGACGTCAAAGCCGCATTCAACGAACAATACAAAGCCACGAAGTCGAATGACTATGTGCTGGATGTCAGTTTCTATTCAAACAACCAGAGCCACATTTACCACACCTTCGATTTCATGTCGCGCACGCTGATCACGGGGCGCAGTTCCAGCTCGGTCGGTTTCAACGTCACGCCGTTTGCGCAGCTGGATCGCGACATGCTGATAACGATGCGCGACAAGCTGGTCGAACTGGGCGGCACCCCGCCCGACCTTGCGCCAGAAGCGCCAACGCTGAACAAGCCAGCAAGAGGATTAAACCCGTGATTTCAGCAGAAATGTATGACGGCGATTTTGACGACCCCGCGCCCTTCCGTGCGCCCGCCCCTGCCGCAAAGCCTGCGCCGAAGGAACCGCTGTCGCTGAAGGACGCGTTTGCGCATGTGAACAGCGTCATGGAAAACGCCGTTACGTTACGCGTTTATAACGCGGGCATCTACAGTTACTACGACTTCGCGCAACGCCAGCGCACGGTGCATACCACCCCCACCCTCGTCACGCCCTTCGCCGATCTTGACCGCGAGGTGCTGGTGGCCGCGCGCGACAAGCTGGTGGAGCTGGGCGGCCAGCCGCCGCAATTGCCGCCGGAGGCGAATACCCTGAACAAACCGGTCAAAGGACTGAACCCGTGAGCGAAGCGAGCAAATTATCATGAGCGACGATATTTCCCTGAAAGACAGCTTCAACGCGATGGGCGCGCGGATGCAGAACCCGTCCGTGCTGGGCATGCATAACGGCGCGAGCTGGATTTATTACGATTTCACCAACCGCGTGCGCATGACGCCGATGGAAGGCGGGCAGAAAATCGCCCCCTTCGCCGAACTGGACCGCGAGGTGCTGGTGGCCGCGCGCGACGCGCTGATCGACCTTGGCGGCAAGCCGCCCGCGCTGCCGCCCGAAGCCTCCACGCTGAACAAGCCGCAGCGCGGCCTGAACCCGTAAAAGGATAACGACGATGGATCTCAGCAAGGCCTTCAACAATTCGCAATATGCGGCGACGAACAAGACGCCGTTCGTGCTGGATATTTATACCGAGACGCGCGGCGGCAGCATGTATAACGCCTTCGATTTCCTGACGCGCAACCTGTATACGCGCACGGGATCGAGCGAAGGCGGCGTGACCGTCACGCCCTTTTCGCAGCTGGACCGCGAAGTGCTGGTCGCGATGCGCGACAAGCTGGTGGAACTGGGCGGCCAGCCGCCGGAACTGCCGCCCGAAGCGCCGACCCTCAACAAGCCGCAGCGCGGCCTAAACCCGTAACAGGAGAAACAACCGTGTCCATCGCCGAAAGCTTCAACGACAACAATTACGGCCGCCGGATCAACGATTTCGTGCTGGGCGTTTCATACGGCCTGACGGCGAATTCATCGACCTCCACTTATTACCAGTACGACTTCATGGCGCGCATCCTGACCACGCGCACGGGCGGCAGCGACGGCGGCATCACCGTCACCCCGTTTTCGCAGCTGGACGCCGAATCGCTGGAACACCTGCGCAACCGGCTGGTCGAGCTGAACGGCAAGCCGCCGCCCTTGTCGCCTACGCTGAACAAGCCCCAGCGCGGCCTGAACCCCTGATTTATCGCGGGTTTTCGCCCCCCGGCGCGCCGGACAATATGCTGGACTTTCAAGGGCGTTATCCTTTATAGTTCAGGCATTCTTCCCTAAAACGATTGAATGATTTTTTCAATCGTCGCCCTTCCCCCGAAGGGCGCGCGGGCGAGAAGTGTATCTTGCGCCAAAACGCGCAGCGTTGAACCGCGTATATGCGCGCGGAAAATTAAACAGGAGTTTTTTAAATGGCCTATCCCCTGATGCCCAAAGCGACCGCCGCATGGCTGGTCGACAACACCGCCCTCACCTTTGACCAGATCGCCGAATTCTGCGGGCTGCATCCGCTGGAAGTGCAGGCGCTGGCGGACGGCGAAGTGAATTCGGGCATCATGGGCACCAGCCCGCTGATGAACGGCGAACTGACGCAGGAAGAAATCGACCGCTGCGAAAAGAACACCAACGCCAAGCTGAAGATGATGAAGAACGACCTGCCGAAACCCCGCGCCCGTTCCAAGGGCCCGCGCTATACGCCGGTCACCAAGCGCGCGGAAAAACCCAACGCGGTCGCTTACCTGCTGAAAACCTATCCGCAGCTGGCCGATGTGCAGATTGCGAAACTGGTGGGTTCCACCAAGCCGACGGTCGATGCGATCCGCGGCAAGACGCACCCGCAAAGCTCGACCATCAAGCCGGTCGACCCCGTTTCCATCGGCCTTTGCACCGCGGAAGAACTGGAGAAAGCGGTGCGCAAGGCGTCCCGCCGCGTGGAGCGCGAAGCGAAAGGCGGCGCACCCGCCCCGACCGTTTTCGGCAACCCCTTCGCCAAGAAAACCGCCGCAGCCGCGCCCGCTGACGCCGCCGACGAAGATGACGAGGACGAAGAAGAACTCGACAACAACGAAGAAGCCGAAGGCGAAGAGCTGCCCGAAACCGGCACGCATTGATCTGCCGTTTCGACCAATAAAAAAGGCGTCCTGCGAGGGACGCCTTTTTTATTTGATATGGGGCGTTTAACCCGTGGCGCGAAGCCGCTCGATTTCTTCCTTCACATGCAGTTTTTGCTCTTTCATGCGGCGGATGGCGAGTTCGTTGCGCGCGGAATGCGTCAGCTCTTTGTGGATTTTTTCATCGAGTTCGGCATGACGTCTTTGCAGCGCTTTCAGATGTGCTTCTACCATATCAATCACTCCTTCGATCCAGTTTCAGTGCAATCATGTTTTCCAATGATACAGGAATCATTTTATCACCATTGAATTTAAAAAAAATTAACGGGTATATGACGGAAATATCAGGAAATTTTGGCTAAAATGAAATCGCGCAGCATATGCGCGGTATCTATGGGCTTCTCCACCATCGGGGTATGGCCGCAATCTTTCAATACGCCGAATTCGGCGCCGGGGATGGATTGCGCGAAGGCCTGCGCATCCGCCGTCTTCACCATCTTGTCCTGATCGCCGGAAATGACCAGCGCGGGGATTTTCACGGCTTTCGCAAGCGCCGCGCCGTCGTTGAAATTGTTGCAGGCCGCAAGCCCCGCGCCCACCGCTTCGGGATTGGCGGCATGCATGATGGACGACAGCACCGTGCGCACCGCGCCCACCTGCGGGTGCCCGGCGAATATGCCCCATTTCACGATCATGCCGATCGCGTCATTCGGCGTATCCTGCGCGGTTTTCAAAAGATCGGCATTGACCGGCATTTTGGCGGCAGCGCCGATCAGCACAAGTCCCTTCACCTGCGGCGCATCGCAGGCCGCCAGCGCCGCAAGGGCACCCATCGAATGTCCCAGCAGCACCACATCGTCGGGCCCGTTTTCAAGGCGCGACCTGACCCATGCCGCCATGCCGGCGATATCGTGCAGCAAAGCGGAATCGGCCTTCGCGTCATGCCCCGGGAATGTCAGCGCGCGGAATGAATGTTCCAGCAAATGCGGCGCCATGCCGCCGAACACCGCGCCCGTCATGCCCGCGCCATGCAGCGCGACGATTGTTTTACGTTGATTGCCCATGCGGATGATTATAAGCCGAACGGCACAAAAAAAAACCGCCCTCTTGAGAAGGGCGGGGTGAAGACGTCACGAGGAGGCACAGATGAAGGTCAAAATTCCGTGGAACCAGTCTTGTTCCTAGTTCCAGAATAGCGCGCTCCGGTTAAGGACAGGTTAACGCCTCCAAGGGGTGGTTTAATCCTTGGGTAACTATAGTTTATGTGGCTGTATATATTCAGGAAAACGGTGTTAAGAACAGCTCGCAACTAGCCTTTTTTCTCGGGCGCGGGCTTCTTCGCGCGCGGTTTTGTGGTGCGCAGGCGAGTCGTTTTCAGCTCGTTCGCCTCCTCCAGA
>JADYYV010000178.1 GCA_020853455.1 Alphaproteobacteria bacterium
CGACAAGCCGGAATTTCGTTAAATTATTATGTGAAAATGGATAAACCTGAACAACCCCGCACAAGGCTGATATTGTTGAAAAGCAAAGGAAGCCGCCCATGAAAAAAGAACCCAAAAAGCCGCTGCACCACCACCTGTATTTCTGGGTGGTCTGCGCGATTTTCATCGGCGGCGCGGCGGGCTATTTCTGGCCGGAAGCGGGGGTGAAGATGAAACCCGCCGCCGACGGTTTTATCGCGCTCGTCAAAATGCTGATCGGGCCCATCGTGTTCTGCACGATCGTCCTTGGCATCACGGCGGCGGGCGACATGAAAAAGGTCGGGCGCGTGGGCGTGAAAACGCTGCTGTATTTTGAAATCATCTCCACCGTCGCGCTGCTGATCGGGCTTGCCGTGGCCAACACGCTGAAACCGGGCGACGGCTTCAACGCCGATCCCGCGCAGCTGGACGCGTCATCGGTTGCGGGCTATGCGCAGGCCGCGCATGACCAGACGACGACGGGCTTTTTGCTGCACATCATCCCGAAAACCTTCGCCGACGCCTTTACCGGCACGGGCGACCTGCTGCAGGTTTTACTGGTCGCGATCCTGTTCGGCTATGCGCTGAACCGCATGGGAACAAAGGGCGCTGCGGTGCATGAATTCATCGAACAGGCGTCGCATATTTTCTTTGCCATGATGAACGCCATCATGCGCCTTGCCCCCGTTGGCGCGGGCGCCGCGATGGCCTTCACGATCGGGAAATACGGCGTTGAATCGCTGAAACCCCTGATGGCGCTGATGGGCGCGTTCTATTTCACCTGCTTTATCTTCATCGCCGTCGTGCTGGGCACGGTTGCGCGCGCGGCCGGTTTTTCGCTGTGGCGTTTCCTGCGCTATATCAAGGAGGAGATTTTGATCGTCCTTGGCACGTCATCATCCGAAAGCGTCCTTGCGCCCTTGATGGCCAAGCTGGAAAAGCTCGGCTGCGGGCGCGGCACAGTGGGGCTGGTGGTGCCGTCCGGCTATTCCTTCAACCTTGACGGCACGAATATCTACCTGACGCTGGCCGCGCTGTTCGTGGCGCAGGCATTGAATATCGACCTGACATGGGGGCAGCAGGCCGCGATTCTGGGCGTGGCGCTGCTGACATCGAAAGGCGCATCGGGCGTGACGGGGGCGGGGTTCATCACCCTTGCCGCGACATTGGCGGTCGTGCCGCATGTGCCGGTCGCGGGACTCGCGCTGATCCTCGGCATCGACCGTTTCATGTCGGAGGCGCGCGCCATCACCAACCTGATCGGCAACGGCGTCGCCGCGATCGTGATTTCGAAATGGGAAAAAGACCTCGACGTTAAAACCTTCCAGAAGGAACTCGCAAAAGACTAAAATTTTAGCCAATTCCCCTGCAAATAAAGCGGTTTAACCGCGCAGGGGATCACGCCGCGCCGCCGTAACAGCCTATATCCCCGCGCCTTGAAAGGGCCTGAAGCCATGACAAACCGCCTGACAAACCGTATGATCGCCGCGTTTTTCACCGTCCTTGTTCTTTTCTTTCCCGCGCTGGCCAGGGCCGATGTGATCGGCACGGTGGTGGAAATCGAGGGCGCTGCGACCCTGTCGCGCGCGGGCGGCATGCCCTTCGCGCTGAAGCTGCAGGATACCATCGAGCTGGGCGATGTGGTGGCGACCGGCGAAAAATCGCGGCTGTTCATTTTGCTGGCCGACAATACCGAATGGACGCTCGCGGAAAATTCGCGCTTCAAGGTCGATGAATATGTTTTCGATTCCGAGGATTCGAGCAAGAACCGCGCGCGCTATTCCGTGCTGCGCGGCGGTTTCCGCTATGTCAGCGGCCTTGTGGCGAAAAAGGAAAACCCCGATGTCGGCATCGACAGCCCCGCCGGCACCATCGGCATCCGCGGCACCGACATCACCGTCGCGCCCGATACCGACGGCAGCTATGACGTGTATGTCGATGACGGGCAGATCGATGTATCCAGCGGCGGTAACACCGCGCGGCTGCAGCGCGGGCAGGGCACGATGATCGCCAAGCGCAACGCCGCGCCGCTGGCGCCCAAGGACTGGAAACAGGGCAGGCTGCAACGGCTGCGCGAACGCCTGAAACTGGCGCGCGGCGGCGAATTGCAGGCCCGCATCCAGAACATGCAGCCCCGCCAGATGGAACTGCGCAAAGCCCTGCGCGAAAAAATCATGCAGAAACGCGGCGGCGGCAACGAAAACCTGAAACAGCAGCGCGAGCAAAAACAGGAGCTGCGCAAGGAAAAAGCCGCCGAGCGCAAGGCCGAGACGGAGGAGCGCCGCGCCAAGGCCGAAGAACGCCGCGAAAAATGGAACGAAAAACTGAACGACGACGATGCGGCGACGCCGGCCGACAAGGCGCGCCTGCGCCTGCAGCAGCTGCAGCAACGCCGCCAGAAAAACTAAAGGCCGAAGGCTAGGAAATAGCGGCGATCGTGTTCAGGATGCTGGAAAAATCCAGGTTCCCGCCGCCCTGCGCGGCATGACGGCGGTACATGTCGCGGGCGACCGCGCCCAGCTGGGTGTTCGCCCCCGATGCGGCCGCGGCCTCCGCCGCCAGCCCCAGATCCTTCAGCATCAGGTCGGTGCCGAAACCGCCCGCGTAGCCCCGCGATGCCGGCACATTCTCCATCACGCCCGGCCACGGGTTATAGACTTCGGTCGTCCAGTTGCGGCCGGAACTTTTCGCGATGATGCCCGACAGCACTTTGGGATCGAGCCCGTTGGCGACGCCCAGCGCCAGCGCCTCCGAAGTTCCGATCATCTGGATCGCCAGCAGCATGTTGTTGCAGATTTTCGCCATCTGGCCCGCGCCGCTGCCGCCCGCGTGGAAAATATTCTTCCCCATTTTTTCGAACAGCGGGCGCGCGCGTTCCAGGTCGTTTTCCGCGCCGCCGACGATGAAGGTGAGCGTGGCGGCCGCCGCCCCCGCCGTGCCGCCCGATACGGGCGCGTCCAGCATGGCAAAGCCGCGCGATGCGGCGGCATCTGCGATTTCCTTCGCGGCATCTGCGTTGATGGTGCTGCAATCGACCAGCAGCGCGCCTTTTTTCGCGCTGGCGATGATGCCGTCCGGCGCAAGGTATGCTTTGCGGCTGTGTTCGGTCGCGGGCAGCATGGTGATGACGGCATCGGCCTGCTTCACGCAATCGGCAACCGCCTTGCCCGCCGATGCGCCGGCCTTGACCGCGTCACCGACGGCGGCGGGCACCAGGTCGAACACGGTCAGGGCATAGCCCGCTTTCGCAAGGTTCTGCGCCATCGGCGCGCCCATGTTGCCAAGACCGATAAAAGCGATGTTTTGCATATGCGCGTCCCTGTTTTTGATTGCCAAGGATAAGCCGAGGCAGGGGTTGACGCAAGCCGCGCGCGGGTTATCTTGATAATGCCTGTTTTCAACCAGACCGGAGAATTCCCAGCATGATCAAGACACTTGCCCTGACCGCCGCCGCCGTCATCGGCCTTGCGCTCGCAACGCCCGCGCTGGCTGAAACCGATACCGCACCCGCGGCAAACAATACCGCGCCCGCGGCGCATGCCACCGTCGGCGAAAAAGCGCCCGACTTCACGCTGCCCGCTGCCGATGGCGGCGATAAGTCATTGTCTTCCTTCGCGGGAAAAATCGTCGTGCTGGAATGGCACAACAAGGGCTGCCCGTTTGTGAAGAAACACTATGAATCGGGCAATATGCAGGCGCTGCAAAAAGAATTCACGGCCAAGGACGTCGTGTGGCTGACCGTCAATTCCTCCGCCCCCGGCAAGCAGGGGCATGAATCGGCGGCCGACGCGCTGGCGACCGCGAAATCCGACGGCGCGGCGTCGACGCATGTGCTGCTGGACGAAAAAGGCGAGGTCGGCAAGCTGTACGGCGCCACCACCACGCCCGCGATGTATGTGATCGACAAAGACGGCAAGCTGGCCTATGCCGGCGCGATCGACGACAATGCGTCGCCCGATCCGGAAGCCGTCAAGGACGCGAAAAATTACGTGCGCGCGGCGATTGAAGCGCTGCAGGCGGGAAAACCGGTCGAAGTGTCATCGACCAAATCCTATGGCTGCGGCGTGAAATACGCGGACTAAAAAAAATATCAGGATGCGCTGTTCAGGTTCCGCCGGTCCCCTTGGGCCGGCGGAATTTTATCAGCAGCCTTGCGACCAGAAGGCCGGTCACCGCCGCCATGCAGGAGACAAGAATGGAAAGCGTCTCCGGCGATACGCCGCGCGCGTTGCGCTGCGCCGCGTCCATCACGAAATAATCGATCAGCATCACGAACGCGCCCACGATCAGCCCCATCACGCAAAGGTCGTGGCGCAGGCCCTGCAGCGTCTCGCGGCGGCGTTCGGGCGCCAGCCAGTAATCCTTGTTCGGGATATTCAGGTATTTGACGGGCAGCCGCGTCAGAAAATATCCCATGCCCGCGAAAATGCCGCTCATGAAAACGACGAAGCCGATATGGAACATCGCGAAATCCGCCCGCGCCATGCTGCGCAGCGGCGTGCCGTAAGCGTCGAACTGCGTCGAAATCACCTCGGGCAGCAGCGTATAGCTATGCGCCAGATGCAGCAGCACCAGAACGTAGAAAATAAGGTAAGCGGGCAGCATTTCCTGAAATCCTTATTCGAGGTTCACAACGGCCTGCCCCGCACCGCGCGGTATTTCCTTGACGAAGCCGGAGGCGTCGGCGCTCATGTTATACCGCTTCAGCAGCACTTCGCCGATGCCGACCATGCGGTTGGAATGTTTCAGGTCCATTTCCACCCAGGCGACAAGGTTGTCGACCGGCAGCCACTCGATGGCCTTCGGGTGTTCGGAGCGCGGGTTGTAAATCGAAATGATCGTGTGGAACACGTATTCCTCGTGCGCGACCAGCACGAATTCCACCTGCCCCGGCTTGAATTTATGCAGGCGGCGGTAATCGGCCAGAATTTTATGCGTCTCCGGCTTGTTCGGCATGAATACTTTGTAGCGGCAGCCGCGCGCCAGCGACGCCTCGACCGCCTGAAAGATTTCGGTGCCGGGCTGGATGGAGTAGGTGAGCTCGGGCGCGAATGCCCAGACCTCGTCCGATCCCGTTTCCAGCATCGACACGTATTTCTGGTTCACCAGCCAGTTCAGGTTGTTCGACAGGATCATGTTGTTCAGCACTTCGAGGCGCTGGTCGAAATAATCCTGGTTGTGCAGTTTGTTGATCGACGCGGTGACGATCATGTTGAGCGTGATGACGGTGATAAACACGCCCGCCGCCACCGCCAGCGCCACGCCCGACATCTGGTCCTTGATGGCGTCCAGGCTCATCGCCATGATGATGATCGCAACACCCGTCGCCGCCACGAAAATCGGGCTGTGGAAGACGCGGTGGGTGATCGTCTCCTGCGATTTCTTTTTGTTGGCTGAATCCGTCATGTGAAAAAATTCCCCCATATTCTGTTTAACAGGGAAAGGTTAAGGAAGGATGGTATGCGGTTGACATAAATATATTCCTCCTCTCCCGCAAGGACGGGAGAAGGGGCTTTTTCACCTGTCGCAAACGTAACATTCGCCTGTAACGCGCGTCGTTTTTGAAAATTTTTTTTTCGGCGCAACCCGTTCAGGCGGCGCGGCAAATGCCTGTCACAAACGCGTTGTAACGAAAAATTACGTTGAATCATGAGGTCAAAGTTGAGAGAATTTACATAGGCTCTATAGCCGCGACCGCAGCAGAGCCCCTCAAAAGAGGCATCAAATGTTTAAAAAAATACTGTCGGTTGTGGCCGCTGTCATCGTGACGGGGCTTGTCGTCGTGGCCTGTCTGGAACTGAATTACCGATACCTGAGATGGGGATACCATCCAACGCCCGAACATCCCGCCTGCCACGGCGTCAGCGCGGACAGCGGCGACAGCGCGCGCCTGCAGGCGCTGGCAGACGCGGGCGACGCAGCGGCGCAATATGCGACAGGTATGCGGCTCAGATACGCGCCGCCGCCGGTCAGCGACGAAAAATCTTCGGCTGTTGAATATCTTGTCAAGGCCGCCGCGCAGGGTCATGCGGCGGCCGCTTTCGAGCTTGGCCGGATATACGACGGGCCGCTGCGCGCCGCGCCCGACAGCAGGACAAAGGCGATGGCCTATTTCCGTCAGGCCGCGGATGACGGCGATCCCGACGCCATGTCGATGCTGTCCATGCTGCTGAAGCATCTTGATGGCGGACCGCAGCAGGCCGCGCCGACACCCGCCGAACAGGCGGAGGCCGATATCTGGTCGGCGCGGGTTTTCGCCGCGCATAACGGCCTCGTCTACCGGGCGGGAAAAAACCCGCTGGACGCGGCGCAGGCGCAGGACATCAGGGCAAAGGCCGAAAGCGGCGACAAGGATGCGCAGTTCTTTTACAGCGTGCTGTTGCGCGCCGGCCTTGGCGGCGTCGCAGCGGACGACGCGGCGGCCTATGAATGGCTGGAAAAAGCGGCGCGGCAGGGACATGCGCGCGCCCACAGCCATCTGGCGATAAGGGCGATCCGCCGGAACGACACGGCCGGCGCAATCGCCGCATACACGCGCGGCATGGAACTGGGCGACCTTGAATCGCAGGTGTTTCTGGCGCACAACGTGAAAGCGGGCGACGAAGATAAAGCATGGGCGCTTTATCAGGATGCCGCGGCGCGCGGCGATCCGGGCGCGCAGCTGACCGTCGCGCGCCATTATCTTTCCGAAGACCGCGACACGCGGCAGGACCGGATTACCGCCTATGCGTGGCTGACGCGCGCGGCGCGCAATCCGGCCGCGCGGATGATGAGCGGCATCTGGATGGATTGCGACACGGTCGCCGATCTGCTTTCGGCGGAGGATCTGGCGCAGGGAGAAAAACGAACTGCCGCGCTGCCGGCGAAATAGGCGAAAAACACGATAGACTGCCGGCTTATGTCAGCCGAAAAATTTCATGATCAGCATGAAAGCCAGAAAAAGCATGCAGGGCGGCAGGAAAACGAGCCCGAGGCCGATAACCCCCTGCCGCCGCAAATGGCGCAGGTTTTTGCGGAAGATCAACATCAGCCACGGCAGGAACGCCGCCGCCAGCGCAAGAAACATCAACGGCTTTTCGAACAACAATGCCGTCTCGTTTCTTTCGCCGATGAAGCGCGGCCCGCCGCCGGGCGGCACGGTGGCATGGTTTAACTGATGGTCCATGCTGTAAACGAAGGATATCAAGAAGGGATACGCGACCAGCATCAGGCCGGAAAGAATGAAAAATGCGGTTCCCGCGGACACCGCCGCCGCATCCGGCTGCAGCTGTTTGGCCTTATGCCGCTGATGCGCCTTGCGGGCGGCGTAAAGCAGATAGCAGCCGCCGTAAAACCAGCAGGCGGTCGCTATCAGGTTGCCGAATCCGCTCGGGCTGCACTGCCAGTCCCCGACAGTCTTGAACGCCGGAACCCGCGCCGCTGTCGCCGCCAGCGCAGCGCAGGGGAAAAGAACGAGGCCGAAAAACAAAACGCGCGCGGGCTTCATGTACCGTCCTGTAACAAGACGCGGCCAAGCTGCGGAGCGGGCAATGCTCAGAACTTGCCGGTGATGGTTGCGAACAAGCGGGGGTTGTCGTCGCCTTCGGTCTGCACATCGGCCGTCATCGGCACCGCGACTTCGAGCGTGCCGGCGAAGCGGTCGTCGAGGTTCAGGCGCGCGCCGCCGCCGGCGGAAACGATCGAGCGGCGACGGTCGCGGACAACCGCGTTGTCGGGGTCGCGCACTTCGCCGCCGTCGACAAAGCCGTACAGCTGCAGCAGGTTGACGGGCAGCGCGACGGGGTTGTTGGCGCGCAGCTCGAAGCGCGCGGCATAGCCGTCTTCGCCGGTGATTTCCGAGTTGTCGTAGGCGCTGCCGTAATTGACGCCGCCCACGCCGAATTCTTCGGATGCCAGCAGCGTGTCCGACGACAACTGGCCGCTCGCCGACAGGAAGGCTTCGAAAATATTGGTGATGCGCTGCACACGGCTGACTTCGGCGTTCAGCTTGAAGAACTGCGGATCGCCCAGCGCGCGGGTCAGGCGCGCGTCGCCCTTGTCGCTGGCGTTCAGGAAGTTCAGGCCCTTGCTGGCTTCGCCGGACAGGGTGTTGACGCCAAGCCAGCTGTCGGTGAACTGGAACGTGCCGCCGGCGCGCAGCACGCGCAGGCGGTCTTCCGCGCCGCCGGCCGGGATGTTGTCGCTGCGCTTGGAATCGAGGTAGTTGAACTTCAGCGTGCCGTACAGGTTCTTGTTTCTCGAACGGATGAAGGGATGCGTCAGGTCAAGGTTGACGGATTTCGCGTCGCCCTCCACGTCGAACGGGGTCAGCGTGAAGCCGGGATCGGTCTTGGTGTAGCTGAGCGTGGTGGACAGGCGCGTGCCTTCATGGTTCAGCGGCTGCTGCCAGGTAAACGCGCCATAGGCGAGTTCCGCATGGTCGGGCGTGACGACGCCCTGGAAATTCAGGCCTTCATAGAAACCAAGGGCGTTGTTGAAACGCACGCCCGCATTGGTCTGCAGCGGGCCCAGGAAGCGGGTGCCGCGGTTGTCGATCTGGAAGAACGCGTCGAACGGTTTCTGGTCGACGACCAGTGTAATGTCGGTGGCGCCGGGCGTTTTCGACGGCGACAGCACCGCGCGCGCGTTCATGCCCGCAAGGTCGTTGATGAGCAGCACGTAACGCTCGAGCGCTTTGGAATTCAGCGGTTTCTGCGCGCGCAGTTTCGCGGCATAGCCCTCCAGCCAGGCGGGGTTGGCGCGCGACGCGCCCTGAATGGTGACGTTTTCGACAAAGCCCTCGACGACGCGCAGCTTCACATGGCCGCCGTCGATGGTTTGCGGCGGAACCACGACCTGCGTCAGGATATAGCCGTCGTTGCGGTATTTCGCGGTCAGGCGGTCGGCGATGCCGAACACATCGGCGAGCGAGATGGTGGTGCCGATCATGCTGTCATAGACGGAGCGGATCTGCAGATCGTCATAGACGGTCTGGCCTTCGATATCGACGGATTTCAGCGTCAGCTTCACTTTTTCAGCGCCCGCGGGTGCGGTGACCGCGCCGCCGGTTTGAATTTTGGCGCCGCCTTCGGGCAGCGTTTGGGTGGGCATCGGGGCGATCTGGCCGCCGGCGCGCGGCGCTTCGGCGGATGACGGCACGGCCTGCGCATAGGCCTGCGACGCAAACAGCGTGGCGGCGGTCATCATGGAAAGGAAAAGCTTCGGAAACTTGATCATGTCTGTGCCCAATTTTTTTATGGCGGCGATAAAATTGCCGCGGCAGGCGGAAAGCCCGTTCTGCTGCCCAGTATAGTGAAAAGAACATTTAATTCAAAAAGTTAATCGGCTTTCCGTATGCAAGCAAAAGAAAACCCTCCGTTGCGTGATTTTTCTGCAACGGAGGGTTATGGATAGGCTTGTTAACGATTACGGCCGGCAGCTGGCGTTATCGGCCAGAATGCTGGTCGCATCGTCGTTCAGGTCGATGTTGACGTTGGCATTGCCGCCGACCGCGCCCCAGCAGGAAGCAGCCGCGCCCGCCGCAGGCTCGATATTCGCAAGCGCCGCAGGGTTCGGGGTGCCGTTATCGTCGCCACCGGCCGCCGGCGCGATATCCGCCAGATCCTGGATGGTGAAGAAGTGGCTGGTCGGGCCCGTCGGGATGTTCGGCAGCGCCAGAACCGTGATGCCTGCCTTGCCGGGCTTGTAGCCGTTGCCTTTGACCTTTTGCAGGATCTGGTTGTCGTCGAGGTCGAAGAAGCCCGCGAAGATCTGGCCAAGGCTGTTGTTGTCGTCATAGTCGTTCAGCATCGCCTCGATCGCCAGATACTGCGCCATCGTCATATGGCCGCCGGAAACGCCGTCATAGGTCGCCAGCGTGCCGTCGATGATGGTGGGGCTGTCGGGTGCGAAGAACGCGCCGTTTTGCAGATCGACATAGTATTTCGTCTGCTGTTCGAACACCTGCGCGCCGAGCGAGTTGCCGACGAGGTTGAGGTTCGCGGGCACCCAGCCGCCCTGCGGCTGCTCGGACGGGCCTTCGACCGCCGGCATCGGGTATTCGTAGCCGGGGTAGTAAGCCATCGAAGGCTCGAAGCGCAGCGCGGTCGATCCGCCGGTGAAGGTGTTACCCTTGCCCGTCAGGTCGATCAGGCCCGAGCCGATCCACGCGCCGATGTCGTTCTGCGTGAAACGGTTGCCGGAGATTTCGATCGTGCCGTTGTTGTACGCGCGGGCATCGAGGCCGACATTGTTGTTCACGATGTCATTGTCGTCGACCAGCACGTTGCCGACGCCGCTGAAATCGCCATAGACGCCGTTGGTGACCTGCGGCTTGATTTCGCCTTCGCCGTAGAAGCCTTCGTTGTCGCCGAGGCGGATGCCGGTCGTCGGGCCATCGTTGCCTTCATAAGCGGTTTCGCGGTCGGTCTGCTGCTCGCCGCCTTCTTCGCCGGCGGGCGCCTGGTAATTGCCGATGACGGTGTTGCCCTGGATGATGATGCGGCCGTCGCGGGCTTCGTCATTCGCGGCCACGCGCAGGATGTCGCCGCCTTCATTGTTGCCGTCCTGGTTGCCGTTATCGTCGTCGGTCGGCAGTTCGGGTTCGGGAACCACGCCGTTGCTGTAGGCGACCTGGATGCCGTCATCGCCGTAGTTCGACACCATGTTGCCAAGGATGTGGATGCTGTCGGCGAAGTAAGCCTGGATGCCGTCGTTGCGCACAAACTTGATGCAGTTGTCGATCACGTCGACCGCGTCGGAATACAGGACGCGGATGCCGTTGAGGAAGCCTTCGACATGGTTGCCGGCGATTTGCGCGCCGTCGCTCGAGATCACTTCGATGCCGTTGTTGAAGCCGCCCGTCACGCGGTTGTCGTTGACGGACAGGTTGCTCACGTAATCGGCCGTGATGCCGTTGTTGCCGACATCGGCGACGTTGTTGCCGGTGATGCCGACATTGTCGCCGTTTTCGACGATGATGCCGTCGCCGTAGGTGGTGCCGTTGACGCGGTTATAGGCAATCGCCACATCGTCGCTGTTGCGCACGGCGATGCCGTTGATATAGCTGCCCGCGACGTCGTTGCCGATCAGCGCGGTTGCGTCGGCGTTGTCGGCATAGATGCCGTTTTCGCCGCTATCCGTGACGCCGTTGAAGGCGACCAGCGTGCCGTAAGCGTCGGTCAGTTCGATGCCGTTGCTGCCCGATCCGTTCACCGCGTTCAGCGCGATGACCGTGCCGGCCGCGTTATCCACATCGATGCCGTCGTCGTTCGACGCCGAAACCGTGTTGAGCGCGATGACCGTGCCCAGCAGGTTTTTCGCGTGGATGCCGTCGTTGCCGGATGTGCTGACGTTGTTCAGCGTCACCAGCGTGCCGGCGGCGTCGGTCAGTTCGATGCCGTTATCGCCGGAGCGCTCGACCTTGTTGAGCGCGATGTTGGTCAGCAGCGCGTTGTCGACGTCGATGCCGTCGCCTTTCGCATCCGACACATGGTTGAGCGAAATGTCGGTCAGGGCCGCGTTTTTCACGTGGATGCCGTCATTGCCCGCGCCGTCGACGCGGTTCAGGTGGATGCCGGTCGCAGCCGCGTTGCGCAGGTCGATGTCGTTATGGCCCGATGCCGACACATTGTTCAGCGCGATTTCGGTCAGCGCCGCGTTGTCGACGTCGATGCCGTTTTGACCGGAAGAAGACACATCGTTCAGCGCAACCAGCGTGCCGAGCGCGAAGTTGACATGGATGCCGTCATTGCCGCTGCCCGAAACCGCGTTTGCCGCGATCACGGTGCCGGCGGTCGCGACGGTGTCGATGCCGTTGTCGCCCGATTTGGACACTTTGTTGAGGGCGATGATGCTGCCAGCCGCGCCGCCCAGGTCGATGCCGTCGTCTTTCGATTCCGACACGTCGTTCAGGGTGATCAGCGTGCCCAGCGCGCCTGCGACATGGATGCCGTCATTGCCGGATTTCGACACGGCGTTCGCCGCCACCAGCAGGTTGGCGGTCGCAGCCGTATCGATGCCGTTGTCGCCGGAGGTGGCGACTTTGTTGAGCGCGATGGCGGTGTTGTTCGCAGCCGCCACATCAATGCCGTCGTCTTTGGATTCCGACACGTCGTTCAGGGTGATGATGGTGTCATCGGCCAGCGCGACATGGATGCCGTCATTGCCCGAACCGCTGACGGCGTTCGCCGCAACCAGCAGGTTAGCTGTGCCGAGCGTATCGATGCCGTTGTCGCCCGACTTGGCGACTTTGTTGAGCGCGATGGCGGTGTTTTTAGCCGCCGCGACATCAATGCCGTCGTCTTTCGATTCCGACACGTCGTTCAGGGTGATCAGCGTATCTTCCGCAGACGCGACATGGATGCCGTCATTGCCCGAACCCGAAACCGCGTTGGCGGCGATCAGCAGGTTGGTGGTTTTGAAGGTGTCGATGCCGTTGCCGCCGGAGGTGCCGACTTTGTTGAGGGCGATTGCGGTGTTGTTCGCGTTCGCCACATCAATGCCGTCGTCTTTCGAGCCGGACACGTCGTTCAGGGTGATGAGCGTATTGTTCGCGCCATCGACATGGATGCCGTCGTTGCCGGAGCCGGAAACCGCGTTCAGGGCGATGATCTTGTCTTCGACCGTGCCGCCGGCGATGCCGTTGTTGCCGCTGCCCGAAACCGCGTTCAGCGCGACCAGCGTGCCGTTGCTGCGCAGCAGGTCGATGCCGTTGCCGTTCACGCTGTCCTTGACGATGTTCGCCGCGACGATGACGCCGTTGCTGTCTTCGACATGGATGTTGTTGTTTTGCGAGCCTTCGACATAGTTCAGGCCGACAATCGCGTTGTCCGAATTGTCGATATGGATGCCGTC
>JADYYV010000179.1 GCA_020853455.1 Alphaproteobacteria bacterium
AAGGATTCTGGCGTGAAACGGCTCAAAACCACCCTGACTGCGGGAAATGATGACGACAGAGACACGGGACGGCCCGGCCGCACCGATGTGGGTGTGCTGACCCGTACCCGCGCCAAGACCAAGAAACCGTCGATGTACCGGGTTCTTCTGTTAAATGACGATTTCACGCCGATGGACTTCGTCGTTCACGTTTTAGAAAAGTTTTTCAGCAAGAATAAGCAGGAAGCAACCGAAGTGATGCTTCAGGTCCATCGCCGTGGCGTCGGCGTTTGCGGGACCTATACTTATGAAGTGGCGGAAACCAAGGTGAACCTCGTCATGGACTACGCCCGCAAGAATGAACATCCGCTCCAATGCACCATGGAGAAGGAATGACGGCATCGCCGTCGTGAAAAAAGAATAGGGGGATAACGATATGCTCTCACGCCAACTGGAACAGACGCTGCATCGCGCGCTTGCCCATGCCAATGCGCGCCATCACGAATTCGCGACGCTGGAGCATTTGCTGCTCGCGCTCACCGACGATCAGGACGCGGTCGCCGTCATGCGCGCCTGCGGCGTCGATCTTGATTTGCTGAAACAGGAAGTGTCGCATTACATCGATACCGAATTGCAGAACCTTGTCCATCCGGCATCCGAAGAAGCAAAGCCCACCTCCAGCTTCCAGCGCGTGCTGCAACGTGCCGCGATCCATGTGCAGTCGTCGGGCCGCGAGGAAGTGACCGGCGCGAACGTGCTGGTCGCGCTGTTCTCGGAGCGTGAAAGCAACGCCGTATTCTTCCTGCAGGAACAGGAAATGACGCGCTTTGACGCGGTCAACTACATCTCCCACGGCATCGCGAAAGTGCCGGGTCAGGCAGAGGCGCGCACGGTGCATGGCGCGAATGACGACGCGCAGGAAGAAAACGTCATCAAAAAAGGCCGCGAAGCGCTGGATGCCTATTGCATCAACCTGAACAACAAGGCGATCAACGGCAAGATCGATCCGCTGATCGGTCGTGAATCCGAAGTGGACCGCACGATACAGGTGCTGTGCCGCCGTTCCAAAAACAACCCGCTTTATGTGGGCGACCCCGGCGTGGGCAAGACGGCAATTGCCGAAGGCCTTGCGCGCCGCCTCACCGAAGGCGCTGTGCCGGATGTGCTGAAAAACGCCACGATTTACGCGCTCGATATGGGCTCTCTGCTGGCCGGCACGCGCTATCGCGGCGATTTCGAGGAGCGCATCAAGGCCGTGCTGACCGAATTGCAGGCGATCGAAGGATCCGTGCTGTTCATCGACGAAATCCATACCGTGATCGGCGCGGGCGCGACATCGGGTGGCGCGATGGATGCGTCGAACCTTTTGAAACCTTCGCTGTCTTCCGGTTCCTTGCGCTGCATCGGTTCGACCACGTATAAAGAATACCGCAACCACTTCGAAAAAGACCGCGCGCTGGTGCGCCGCTTCCAGAAGATCGACGTGAACGAGCCGAATATCGAGGACGCGATCCGCATCCTGAAAGGCCTGAAGCCTTATTACGAAGAACACCACAAAGTTACTTATTCCGAAGAAGCGATCCGTGCGGCGGTGGAGCTGTCGGCGCGCTATATCGGCGACCGCAAACTGCCTGACAAGGCGATCGACGTGATCGACGAAGCGGGCGCCGCGCAGATGCTGCTGCCGGAAGACAAGCGCAAAAAAGTGATCGGGCTTGCTGATATCGAGGCGACCGTGTCGAAAATCGCGCGCATCCCGCCAAAGACGATCAGCAAGGACGACAAGGAAGCGCTCGCCAATCTGGAACGCGACCTGCGCACGCTGGTCTTCGGGCAGGATCAGGCGATCGAGGCGCTGACATCTGCCATTAAACTCAGCCGCGCGGGCCTGCGCGAGCCGGAAAAGCCGATTGGTTCTTACCTGTTTTCGGGGCCGACCGGCGTTGGCAAAACCGAAGTCGCACGCCAGCTGGCAAAATCGCTGGGTGTCGAACTCACACGCTTTGATATGTCGGAATACATGGAACGCCATTCGGTCTCGCGCCTCATCGGCGCGCCTCCCGGCTATGTCGGTTTCGATCAGGGCGGCATGCTGACCGATAAAATCGACCAGCACCCGCATTCGGTCGTGCTGCTCGATGAAATCGAAAAGGCGCATCCGGATTTGTTCAATATCCTGTTGCAGGTGATGGACTACGGCAAAATCACCGACAACAACGGCAAGACAGTCGATTGCCGCAACATCATCCTTATCATGACCACCAATGCCGGCGCGTCCGACATGGCGAAGGCGACGATGGGTTTCGAGCGCACGACGCGCGAGGGCGACGACGAAGAAGCGATTAACCGCACCTTCACGCCTGAATTCCGCAACCGCCTTGATGCCGTGATCCCGTTCAAGGCGCTGTCGCCGGCCACGATCGGCCGCGTCGTCGATAAATTCATCATGCAGCTGGAGGCGCAGCTGGGCGACCGCGGTGTCACGATCGAACTGACATCCGAAGCGCGCCAGTGGCTGGGCAAAAAAGGATATGATCCCGCGATGGGCGCGCGCCCGCTCGGCCGCGTTATTCAGGAACATGTCAAAAAACCGCTTGCCGAAGAATTGCTGTTCGGCCGCCTGACCAAGGGCGGCGCGGTCAAGATCGGCGTGAAGGCGGAAAAGCTTGTCTTTGAATATCCGCCCGCGAAATCGGGCAAAAGCCCCGGCCCCGAACTCGAACACGAGCATGTGAAATAATGGAAACGACCAAGGGCCAGGTACTTGTCGTCGATCCCAGCGACATCATGCGCAAGCTGATTTGCGGCATCCTGATCAAGAGCGGTTATACCGTGCACGATGCGGCGGAGGCCGATAAGGGCGTGGAGTTGCTGTCGAAACGTCCCGATCTTGTGATCCTCGATATCGACGATGAAACGTCGGACGAAGTCGCGTTCCTGCGCAAGATGAAGCGCGATTACGCGGCTACGCCCACCATCGCGCTTGCCGACGATCATGTGCGCGAAGAAGTGCAGAAAAAGATCGAGGATATGCCCAAACTGTCCTTCTTCGCCAAACCCGTGCGACCCGACGCGCTGGTCGCGCAGGTGGAGGCGCTGCTGTCCGAAACCGAACAGGCGCGTCTTGCCGCCGAAGCGAAAAAAAGCGGCGCGCAGATCGACATCGAACAACAGCGCATGGGCTTTATGCGCCGGGCGATCGACCTTTCCCAGCAGAAGATGGAAGAAAACTGCGGCGGGCCGTTCGGCGCGGTGATCGTGCGGCAGGGAAAAATCATCGGCGAGGGCTGGAACTGCGTGACCAGCACCAATGATCCCACCGCCCATGCCGAAATGGTCGCGATCCGCAACGCAACATCCGCGATCAAGGATTTCAAGCTGGAAGGCTGCGACATCTATACCAGCTGCGAGCCGTGCCCGATGTGCCTTGCCGCCATCTACTGGGCGCGCCTCGATAAAATTTATTACGCCAATATGCGCGAAGACGCGGAAAAAATCGGCTTTGACGACGCGTTCCTGTACCGCGAAGTCGCGCTGCCGGAAAACAAGCGGTCCTTGCCCGTCTTCCGCCTGTTGCGCGAAGAAGCGAATATCGTTTTCGACAACTGGATGGCGAAGATGGACAAGACTGCTTACTGACGCCTTCCGCCATTCCCGCGCAAGCGGGAATCCCGTGACGGTACGGCGCTGCTATTCCACAAGATCCCCGCTTTCGCGGGGATGACGCAAAAAAGGAGCTGGGCATGAAATGCGAAATTATGGGCGACAGCGCGTTCCCGCTGCTGCGCGTCACGTTTTCCGAAGGCGAGAATATCAAGGCTGAATCCGGCGCGATGGTCGCGATGTCCACGAACATCAGGCTGACCGGCAAGGCCGATGGCGGCATCGGCAAGGCGATCGGCCGCATGTTCTCCGGCGAAAGTTTCTTCATGCAGCAGCTGGAATCGCAAGGCGGCGCAGGCTGGGCATTGCTGGCGGCCTCCACCCCCGGCGAAATCGCGACAATCGATTTGCGGCAGGGCGAACAGCTGTCGGTGCAAAAGGGCGGCTACCTTGCCGCAACCAACGGCATCCAGGTTTCGACCAAGATGCAGGGGCTGTTCAAGGGCATGCTGTCGGGCCAGGGTTTCTTCATCGTGAAAATCGGCGGCGAGGGGACGGTGTTCCTGTCTACCTACGGCTCGATCTATCCGATGGTGCTGGGGCAGGGCGAGGTCGTTCATATCGACAACGGACACCTTGTCGCCTGGGATTCCCACATGCCTTATGAAATCGTCAAGGGCGGTTCCGGCTGGATTTCGTCGGTGACGTCCGGCGAAGGCCTCGGCTGCCGTTTTCAGGGGCCCGGCCGCGTCTGGATCCAGACGCGCAACCCGCAGCAGCTGGTCGGCTGGCTCTATCCGATGTTCCCGCAGCGCAGCGGTTCGGGCTAGGTTTTACCATAGCCGCGCGGGCTCTCGTTTAAAGTTTGATACGGCGGTAACACGCCACTACAATTGATGCAGGTTTAAATACAGGGATTTCAGGCATGCGGTATTTGTTTTTCGTTCTTGCGGTTGTGATGTTCGCCGGCACGGCGCAGGCGCAGCCGAAAACAGCGGCTCCCGCGGTGCCGATGGCAGCCGTTCCCGCGCCGCCCGCCGCGATGGCATCCGATGACTCGCCCGACATTGCGCCTGCCGCCGTCGCGCCCTTGGCGAACCGTCTGCCGGAACGCGTCACGCGCCCGATGCGCGCCGTCGATCCGATGACGCTGCGCGCCGAAGGCGGCACGATCCGCCTCTGGGGCATCAAGCCCGCGCAGAGCGCGGAAACGCCGCTGGAACTCAAGGCGCTCGACCTCATGGACGGGCTCATCCAGGAACAACAGGTCAACTGCCGCATCATGGGCGGCACGATGCTGGAAATGATCGCGCGCTGCTCCACCGCCACCAATCAGGATCTTGCGCTGGAACTGCTGAAAAACGGATTCGTGGTCGTCGATCGCCGCCAGACCTATAACACCGTGTTCGCGACCGCGTACGAAAAAGACCAGGAATCCGCGCGCGTCGCCGGCAAGGGCGTCTGGGCGCTGGTGAAGGAAGACCTCAACCAGACCAATGCCAACGGGTTGCCGCGCTGGCTGGAGCCGTATATGTCGTTCCTGCTGCCGCTGGCGCTGATCTTCGGGCCGTTCGGCGGCTTGCTGATCGTCGGCCTTGTCATGTGGTACTGGCTCAGCCGCATGGCATCGCTGCAGGAAAAAGAGGCCGAGCAGACCAGCCGCAAGGAAGCGATGCTGCAAAGCCGCGAGCGCCACGTGCTGATCTCCACGCTGGAAGGCGAGCTGATGGAGAACAAGAACAAGATCGAAGCGTTCCTTGTCATCTACGGCGACATGTTGCGCGGGTTGCAGGATGCGAACGAAGTGCCGAAATACCAGCAGGGCGGCGACATCGTGCAAAAGCACCCGACCTTCGGCCGCGCCGTGTTCGAGGCGAATGTCAGCAATCTGTCCTTGCTCGACATCAAGCTGGCGGGCCAGATCTCCAAGCTTTATTCCGCGATGCCCAAGGATCAGGAATACATCAACCTTGAACCCACCGTGCCGCTGGAAACCGCCGTGAAGCTGGTGCAAAAAGTGCTGAAGGAAGCCGAAACACTGATCGACCCGCTCAACAACGTCATCACCGGCCTTTCGACCGCGACGCAGAAAAAAGGCGATGCGGCGGCATAACCGGCACGATGCATGCAATAAAAAAAGGCCCCGGATTTTTCCGGGGCCTTTTTTTAAGTGCCGCTGTTACGCGCGGATCTTGCTGGTCACGGTCGCTTCTGCGGGCGATTCCTGATTAGCGGTGATGGCGGGACGTTCGCCAGCCGCACGTTCGATATGCGCCATCAGATCGACCAGATCGACGAAATGATCCGCCTGGCGGCGCAGCTCGTCGGCCACCATCGGGGGCGAGGTGCGGATGGTGGAAACCACCGTCGTGCGCACGCCTTTGCGCTGCACCGATTCCAGCAGGCGGCGGAAATCGCCGTCGCCCGAGAACAGGACGATGTGATCGACATGATCGGCCAGTTCCATCATGTCGATGGCCAGCTCGATATCCATATTGCCCTTCACCTTGCGGCGGCCGGTCGCATCCGTGAATTCCTTCGCGGGCTTGGTCACCATCGTGTAGCCGTTATAATCCAGCCAGTCGATCAGGGGGCGAATAGGCGAGTATTCCTGGTCTTCCATCAGCGCCGTATAATAGAACGCGCGTACAAGACGGCTCTGCCCCGAAATAAAGGTCAGCAGGCGTTTATAGTCGATATCAAAGGTCAGGCTTTTCGCGGCTGCATACAAATTTGCGCCGTCGATGAATACTGCAAGCTTCTCTTCTTTATAGAAAAAATTGAAATTTTGCGAATTGCCGTTGGTTTTCAAGATATTGCTCCCCAATTCATACGGACGGGCTTTTTAGACCCGAAATTTGCCATTGTCAAGAATAGTACTTCTGCCCCTGAGCCGCCTCGCTGGAAATGCGTCGCCGGATAACGGGCGACGGGAGGTACGGTCGAGAGTTTTATATCCAAACTGGTTGACAATGTCAAGCTGTTTTATTAAAAATGAAACATAGGCTGAATACGCGGGAAGGCAAGCAAACCGGCGTGATTCCAGTTGCAAATGATCAGGTAAGGTTGTTATAACAAACCCCTGTTTTAGAAGTTGTTTAAAGGTATAGCACCATGGCACGCGTTACAGTCGAAGACTGCATCCTGAAAGTTCCCAACAGATTCGAGCTGGTGCTTGTCTCTTCCCAGCGCGCCCGCGAAATCAACGCAGGTTCCGCCCTGCTGGTCGATCGCGACAACGACAAGAACCCCGTCATCTCGCTCCGCGAAATCGCCGACACCGATATGTCGCTGGACGCGCTGCGCGAAAGCCTCGTCAAGAATCACCAGAAAGTGATCGAAGTCGAGGAAGAAGGCGAAGACATCATCGACGTGATGGAAGGCGAAGCGGAATGGGCGGCTGTGGCCAACCAGGCTGCCGAAGGCGAAGTCGAAACCGCCGGCCTGCACGAAGACACCGGTGAAGACGCGACGGAAGAAGCCGCAGCTGACGCGGATGCCGACGCCGAAGGCGACGAAGACCTTGAAATTCCTGCCGGCGAATTCGATGCCGGCGACCTGGACGGCGAGGACGATAACAACTGATCGCCAAACCCCTGTTAAAATTTAAAAAGCCGCCTATAATTAAACCCTTAGGCGGCTTTTTGCTGCCTGAAAAAAGGGTGTTGATTTGATACGGCAATACGAACTGATCGAACTGGTGAAGGCCTATGATCCCGGCATGGACGAAGACATCGTCAACCGGGCCTATGTCTATGCAATGAAAATGCATGGCTCGCAGACGCGCGCGTCGGGCGACCTTTATTTTTCCCACCCGCTGGAAGTCGCCGGCATCCTGACCGAAATGAAGATGGATACGGCATCCGTCTGCACCGCGCTTTTGCACGACACGGTCGAAGACACCGAAGCGACCATCGAGGAAATCCACAAGCTGTTCGGCGAAGAAATCGCCAAGCTGGTCGATGGCGTGACCAAGCTGTCGAAAATCGAATTCCAGTCCGCGCAGGAAAAGCAGGCGGAAAACTTCCGCAAGCTTGTGCTGGCCATGTCGGAAGACATTCGTGTTTTGTTGGTGAAGCTCTCCGACCGCCTGCACAACATGCGCACGCTGTTCCACATCCCGAAGCCCGAAAAGCGCAAGCGCATCGCGGTCGAAACGATTGAAATCTATGCGCCGCTGGCGGAGCGTATCGGCATCCATAAAATCAAGGAAGAGCTGGAGGATTTAAGCTTCGCCGAAATTAACGGCGAAGCGCGCGACAGCATCAAGACGCGCCTGAACTTCCTGCGCGCCGAAGGCGGCGAGGCGGTCGTCAGCCGGATTATCGAGGAGCTGCAAAAACGCCTGAAGGAAGCGGGGCTGGAAGCGACCGTCTATGGCCGTGAAAAAACGCCCTATTCCATCTGGAAAAAAATGCAGCGCAAGAATATCAGCTTTGAACAGCTGTCCGACATCATGGCGTTCCGCATCCAGGTGTCGAACGTGTCGGAATGCTATCACGCGCTTGGCATCATCCACGGCCTGGACCCGACCGTGCCGGGGCGGTTCAAGGATTATATTTCGCTGGCGAAACCGAACGGTTACCGCTCGCTCCACACGACAGTTATCGGCCCCGAAAACCACCGCATCGAGGTGCAGATCCGCACCCCTGACATGCACGAGGAAGCCGAGCTTGGCGTTGCCGCCCATTGGTCGTACAAACAGGGCGACGGCGGCAAGAACAAGGAAGGCCGCCAGTTCCGCTGGCTGCGCGAATTGATGGATATCGTCGAACACGCGCAAAAGCCCGAAGAATTCCTCGAAAACACCAAGCTGGAGCTTTATCAGGACCAGGTGTTCTGCTTTACGCCGAACGGCGACCTGATCGCGCTGCCGCGTGGCGCGACGCCGGTCGATTTCGCCTATGCCGTCCATTCCGACCTTGGCGATAAAACCGTGGGCGCAAAGGTCAACTGCCGCATCGTGCCGCTCAACAC
>JADYYV010000180.1 GCA_020853455.1 Alphaproteobacteria bacterium
CGTTCTTTCATACTTCTATGCCGTTTAATTTAGCACATGCGTAAATTTTGGCTCTTTTTTTTGTCCATCTTTTCAGCGGCTTCTCCACAGGAGCACCTGACTTGCCGTTGCAGCCCATGAAACTGGATGAGGATATGCAGTCGCCACCCGATTACCTGAACGGCTATCCTGATAAAATCAGGAAAATAGACTGATTGCCTGAAAAGCCCGCAACGTAATTTAACCGCTTCGCCACCCCGCCGAAGGGCGGGGTCTGGCGCGCGGAGCGCATTTATAAAACGGCGGTAAACAGCCGGGCCGGGCCCCGCCCTTCGGCGGGGTGGCAAAGGTGAAAGAGACGCTACATCCCCAGCCGCTTCTTGCGCTCCAGATAGCCGCGCGTGCTTTGGTCGATTTCGTAATCGCCGATCTTGATGATCATGCCGCCGATCAGCGACGGATCGACTTCGACGTTTTTCTCGCCGGCCACGATGTTGAACTTGTCGCGCACGCGCTCGATCAGGTGGTCGGAGGTGGATGCGTCCATCGGGAAGGCGGAGGTGAGGGTAATATCGACATGCCCCTCCAGTTCTTTCCGCTGGCGGACGTAAGATTCGAAAACACACGGCGCATAGGACAGCTTTTTTTCCTCGATCAGCGTATCGACGAATTCGCGGAAGATTTCATCGACTTCCATTTTATCGTAGACCGGCTTCATCACGTCTTTCATGTCGTCGGGTTTCAGGCGCGGGTCGCGCAGGATTTTTTCGAAATCCGGCATCTTCACGATTTCCGCCAGCAGCTCCAGCTTTTCTTCCCAGACGGCGACAGACGACATTTCCTGCGCAATTTCCAGCGCGGCCTTGGCGAACAGGCGGCCCAGTTTCGGGGCGATGTCGCGTTTGGGTTTGGGTTCCATTATTGATCCTTCTTGAACACGAAGCGCGAATAAAACCAGCTGAGCGCCAGCAACGAAAGGCCAAGGCCCATGAACGAGAACACGCGGTAAAGCCCCGTCAGCTCGTCGATGTCATAGAGGAACACCTTGCCGACCGTGACGATCATCACGCCAAGCGACGCGACGCGCAGCGCCTTGTTTTGTTTCAGCGTGCCAAGGAACAAAAGCCCCGCGCCCAGCAGCAGCCAGACGGCGGAATAGGTATAAACCTCGGCGTTTTCCGTCGCGCCCTCCAGCAGGAAGCGGCCGTGATAGGACTGGCGCACCTGCAGCGTGACGAAGATGAACAAAAGCGTCAGCGACAACCCGCCCGTCAGGCTGCGCGGCAGCGTCGCCATGCGCAGCTGCGGTTTTTCTTCCAGCCACAGCCACATCACGGGCAGGGCATAGGGCAGCCACAGCCAGTTGAAGATGGGCGTTGCACCCACATCCTGCCCGCGGTTCAGAAGCGGGTTGGAAATCAGCAGGTCGAAATAGAACACGCGGAACATCGCCATCGCGAACAGGAACGACCCCGCCCACAACAGCGCGCGGCGGCTGTACAGCCTGCCGGTATAGACGACCAGCAGCGATGCCGCGAAGAAGATGTTCGTGATGATGCCGCGTTCCATGAATCCCGCCTTGCGGAACAGCACGTCGCCCGGCACCTTGAACACATGGCGGGCGAGGTAGTACAGCATCAGCGCGCCCAGCGCCACCATCGTCATTTCAAACAGCTCGACCAGTTTATCGTCGCCGCGCAGGCGCAGGAAGAACGCGGCCGCGCCGATCAGCACCATCGGAATGCCCAGCTGGAACAACGGCTGGTCCGCAAGCGGCGGCAGCCCGCGCCACGGCGACCATTCAACGCCGGTCAGGCTGTTGGCGGTCACGCTGCCCAGCAACGCCAGCTGCGGCAGGATCAGCAGCAGGAACACGGCGAACAGGATCGCCGCAATCTTGCGCAGCGACTTGATGTCGATCTTCCACGCCACCCAGCAGACGGCCAGTGTTTCAGCGGCGAACGCGACCGCCATCCAGTCCTGATGGCCCTCGATCACAAGCGCGATCGATGCAAAGGCCGTCGTCATCAGGCTGAACAGCGCCAGCAAACGGTCGCGCAGTTTTTCGTCGCCCGCGAAATTGCGGAACACATCGCCCGTGAACCACGCGAAGAACAGCGCGAACAGCACCGCAATCGCCGACCAGACATGCAATACATCGCCGGAAATAATGTTCAGCAGCGGATATATTTCCTTGCCAATCGTGCCGTAGCCGACCGCGTAGAAACCAAGCGCCGCCGCCGACATCACGCCCGCCATCGTCAGCGACGGCCAGCGGCGGAGCAGCCAGAAGGTTGGCAGGGTATAAACGGCGGCCAGACCCAGTTCGACCATCGCCATTTCCGCATCCGGCGTATGCCGCCAGATCAGCAGCATCAGCAGGCTTGCGCCCAGCGACAGGTAAGGCACGTATTTGAACTGCGCGGGGCGGAAAAACGCCATCGCGATGCCGCCCAGCGCCAGAAGTCCGAACATGCCCCATTCCAGCAGCCCGTAATCGCAGCGCGCGGTAACAAACGCCATCAGCGAAATGCCGGCGACTGCGGTGAACACGTTCAGCGTCCCGATGCTCGCGCGGTCCTTGCCGCTCAGCTTCGTGTCTTCCTGCGACGACGGCACCATGATGACGCCGCTGACCGCCAGGATGAACAGTCCCATGACCAATCCGTCATCGGGGCTGAAATTGCCGCTGAAATTCCACGCCAGGATCCAGCCAAAGGCCAGCACCGCCATCGGCACCGACAGCGCCCACCAGCCCAGCTTGCGGAATGCCGTGAACAACCCTGCCACCAGACAGAACAGGTAGAAAAACAGCATCGGCGCGGAGGGATGATCTGTGCGGATCAGCGCGGGCGTCACGAAGCCGCCCAGCATCCCCAAGACCGCAACCGGCATGCCGTGGCGCACCGAC
>JADYYV010000181.1 GCA_020853455.1 Alphaproteobacteria bacterium
AAACGACGGTGAAACGAATGACGGCGATCCTTCCGACGAGAATGACGGCGAAGGTCAGGAAAACGAAGATCAGGACGGCAAGGGCGGCGCTGGCGACGATGACGATGTCGAACTGGACGAAGACGACATGAACCAGATCGGCGACCTGAACGAAAAGCCCGAAGACGGCCGCGAAGATGAAGCTGCCGAAAACGAGGCCAATGCCAATGACGGCAAGGGCGCGGATAAGGATGATGCCGGTCAGGAACAAAAAAGCCAGCCCAAGAAAGTCAGCGACTTTAAGGACAAAGAACCCGCGCGCGAAGACCTGACCGAACAGGAAAAGCAGCAGCGCCGCGAAGCCGCCAAGAATATGCCGGAGGGCAACAAGCTCGACCGCAACACCGCGCAGGATACGCAGGATGTCGATCTTGCAAAACTGGCAAAGGGCGATTACCGCGACTTCAACCGCCGCGTCTATGAGCTGGCGCCCGTGATTTCGCAGCAGGCGCGCATCTACCAGAACATCCGCGCCGAACAGCGCCGCGCCATCCGCAAGATGTCGCGCGACCAGCATTCGTTCATCGCCTCCGACGGCAACTTCCTCGGCCGCCACGACATGGAAAAGTCGCGCCGCACGAAGCTGAAACAGGCCTTCGGACAGCCGGTAAACGTCGAAGACTTCAAGAAGATCAAGCGCGACGAACAGGCGTTTGCAGATTCAACCATTGAAATTATCTCGCTCATCGACGGTTCGGGCTCGATGCCCATGAAAAACCTCGGCAACGGCGTGAACGCGATGGAAGTGGCGCTGCAAAGCGCGGTCATCAATTATATGGCGGCGCGCAAGGCCGGCATCGACGGCTGGATCATCATCTGGGGCAACGCCAAGCCGCTGGTGGTCGCGTCGCCCGATATGCCGCTGAAAGAAGTCGGCGAAAACGTGCAGCGCGTGCGCGGCGGCATCAACAGCGGCACGGCGCTCGCGCCCGCGTTCGACACAACGATGCAGACGCTGGCGGAACACCGCAATAAAAACGGCACGATCAGCGGGTCGTCGCATGTCATGGTCTATTCCGACGGCGAGATCCAGGACGAGGCGGCGGCGCAGCAGCGCATTGAAGCGATCACCCAGGGCACCAAAAACGTATCCATCGACGTCGCCGTGCTGGTCAGCAAGGGCAGCCGCGAGGCGCCGACCGAGATGGAGCGCATGATGAACAAGATCACCGCCAAATCAGGCGACCGCAAAGTCGGCGTGCTGCGCGGCGACGACGCGCGCACCGTGCCGCTGGAACTGGCGCGCCGCACGCTGCAGCGCGTGAAACGATTCAAGGTGGAAGTGGTGCCGGACGACCGCAAGCGCGCGGTTTACAAGGCGGTATCGCGCAAGCTCGATGAAATGGGACGCAGATAAGACTGAAAGTTTTTTGAAGGAGAGAGACATGGCCGAAGACAAGAAACCCGAATCCCTGATGACCAAGCGCAGGATCGACCTGACGCCCGCGGAAATCGCGAGCCTCAAGCGCCCGGTCGGTATTTCGGGTCTGCCGTATCCCAAGATCAAGCTGGTGGAGGACGCGCAAGGCAACGTCCAGCATCAGGTGCAGATCGTGCAGGACACGCGCAACCCGATCGTGGTGTTCTCCGACATGTCCACGAAAAAAGTCAACGGCATCATGTACCGGGAAATGGCCATTCCCGCGATGATGCACATGACGCAGAAAATTCTCGAGCGGACCGACCCCTCGCGTTCCGACCGCATCATCGCTCTCCTCGGTGAAGCGTCCTACGGTAAATCGCACGAATTCAAGAAAATCGGCCGCATGCTGCACCCCGAAGGCGCGATCCAGGTCGATTGCGGCGGCATGAACATGCACGAAATCCTGTTCCGCACCGTCATCGACTACGGCAAGGGCGTGAAGGACCTGTTCGACAAGCGCGTCGAAAGTGGCAAGGTATCTGCAGACACGTTGGCAACGCTGGAATCCGAATTCCCCGGCTCTGTTATGCGCAAGTCTGCCGCGACGCAAACGAACTTGGGGTTCGGTTCGATATACGAGATTGAATTCGTCAAGATCAACTGGGATGCAGTTGGAAAGCCCGCAAAAGGCGAGAATGGCGAAACGACCGAAGACCGCGGCGACGCTGTGCGCCGCGCGAAAGGCCTGATGGAATTCCTCTACGAGAAAGAGGGCATTTCCGTCCAGCAGAACTCTTTCGGCGTGAAAACCGTGCCGGGCGAGCTGTATGAATCATGGGTCAGCGGCCGTCCGCTGCTGCTCGACGAATTGACCAAGGCGATTCCGGAATCCCTCGACGTGCTGAACACGGTCACGCAGGTGTTCAACGGCGAAAGCCCGTCGGCGCGCGTTTACAACCCGATGTCTGAATCGGGCGACAGCGCCGATAACGACAGCCCCAAATACCTCGATTTCAACGCGCGCGACATGCGTGCCAGCTGGATTTTGGGCGTGGCTGGTAACGAGGCGTCGGACGGTATCACGACGCATGAGCTCTCCAAATCGCTGGGTTCGCGTCTTTACGTCATGCGCGTGGGCGATGCGGGTCAGGCGGACTGGGCGCACCGCACCTCGCAGGTCTGGACCGGCCTGCCGCTGACGACGCTCTATACCGTGTTCGGCAAGGCGGCCGAGGCGCAGCCGGAAGCGTTCGGCAAATTCCTCGTCGATTTGCGCAAGCTGGAACTGTCGGCGGACGAAGTGAATGCGATCCCGCCGCACCAGATCGAATTCCTGATGAAATATCCCGACACCGTGAAGGCCGCCAACCAGGTCTCCACTTTCTGGAGCGAGCAGGACCAGCTGTCGCATGACGACAGCCCCTTGCTGGCGCAGGACGCGTATAAGGGCCTTGTGGATGAATTGGGCGAGGGGGCGCGCAATATCGGCATCACCTTCCGTACAATCACCGCGTCGTATAACGACGCGCGCCACACGACGCCGGAGGCACGCCCTGTATCCGAAGCGGTCGTCAACCTCGACCTTGCGAAAACTTTCAACGATCTCGATACCAGCGTCATCGGACAGACCGCGCCCGGCTGGCACAGCTTTGGTGCGAACCTGGCGGAAGCGATCCGCTGGAACATCGTGAATGCGACCGTCGGCATGAAGAAAACCCGCGGCGCGCTGATGAAGCTTGCCAAGGACAACGGCATCACGCCCGAGGATTTCAAGGAAGCGCTGCCCAGCGACGACATCAAGCCGCTGTCGCAGCTGCTGAAATTCGACGAAAACCCCGAAGTCGGCGGATCGGAAGAACTGCAGGCGCTGCGCACGATTGCCACCGCCGCGATCCGCGCGCAGTTCAAGAACATCCGCCAGTCGGATGAAGGCATCATCCCGATGGTGAGCCTGATCCGCGCCGTGAAGGAACTGGACGAGCAAAAACAGGCGAACCCGCAAACCGTCATCGTGCCCAACGACGATGTCAACACCATCGGCGCGTCGCCGCTGGTGGCGGCGCAGGCGATCCCCGTGTTCGACCTGCCCGAAGACGACAGCGCCTTCGAGCTGATGGATTACCGCGCCGTGCTGGGTGCGCTCGTCGCCCCCAAATACATGGAGGAAAACCGCGAACGCTTCTGGCCGGTCGGCTTCACCGAACGTCTCGACAACCCGCCCGACATGGCGAACCCCGAAAAGGTCGAGCCGTACAACATCGGCGAAGGCAAGGGCAAATGGGGCTTCAACCTCACCGTCCTGAACGCGACGAATGAAAAGCAGGAACAGGTCTATCTGTGGCTGATCGAGGACAAAGTGCGCCTCGACAAGACGCAGACCGACTGGCACCGCTACATGATGGTGGGCCCTGAGCCGATCTCCGCCGACCTCGAAGCGCAGCTGGCCAAGGGCGGCGTGCAGTATGTGGTGAAGGACGATCCCAACACCGCCGAAACCGTCAACAAGTTCCTGGTCGAAGGCGCGCGCGTGCGCGGCGAAGACAACAAGATGGCGGTCGCCGACGCGAAAGAAGTGACGGAAATGATCGTGAAGGCCTTCGCGGTGCAATGCCCGCTGCCCCGCGTCATGTCCGGCAGCGACCCCAATGAACAGATCATCCCCGAAGATGCGACGCTGGGCGACATGATCCATGAAG
>JADYYV010000182.1 GCA_020853455.1 Alphaproteobacteria bacterium
TCGGCACTTTCACGCCCGAGGTCGTGCCGTTCCACGTGAAAACAACGTCGCTGTCGGTATCGACCTTTGACAGGTCGGGAATACCACCGAAGGGCGCATCGAAGGTGCGCACATCGGAGAGTTTCAATTGCTTGGTGACATCGATGATCCACATCTTGCCGAAGACTTCCCAGCCCAGCACATCGACGCCGCGCGCGCCCAGCAGCGACCACATCGCCATTTCAATCGCGCCGGTATCGGATCCGGGGACGATGGCAAGGCGGTAATCCGCCGGCATGCCAAGGATTGCCTTGGATTTCTCGATCACTTCGGCCAGTTTCTTCACGCCGATGGAGGCGCGGTGGGAACGGCCGGTCGGCGCGCCTTTCAGCACCTCAGGCGTCCAGCCCGGACGCTTTGCGCAAGGGCCGGAAGAAAAATTGGGGCAGGCGGGTTTCGTTGTCGGTTTTTGCATCACACACTCTCCTATAGTCCGGTCATTGCCGGGAAAGCGTGAGTATAGCAAGGATTCCCGAAGGTTTACATACCGTGCGCCAAATCTTTTATGACGCTGTAGGGCATGTTGTGTTCCTTGGAAACTTCGACCGTGCCAAAGGCGGCGCGGTCGATCACATCTTTCGCAACACCTTGTTTTTCGGCGAATTTTATCAGGCGCGCGACACGCTTTTCGGTCGCGGGGTGGGATGCGGTTGCTTCCGCCCATGCTTTCGACAGCATGCCTTTTTCGGGCAGCTTGCCGTCGAAGGCTTCCAGTTTGCTGTTTTCGACGACTTGTTCAATTTTACGTAAACCGGTCACAAGCGCCAGCGGATCAGCGCCGAATTCAACCGCGCCGCGGTCGGCCTGATATTCCATGCTGCGGCTGTATGCGCCGGTCACCAGCTTGTTTGCCGCGCTCAGGGCTTTGGTCGCGGCCCAAAGAGTCAGATAGGCGGGGCTGAACAGCGTCAGCACGCCGACGGAGACGGCCGATGAAACGCCCTTGATGACGGCCTTGATCTTTTTCTTCTGCGCCAGTTCCGGCAGGTCGAGGTAATCGTCTTTGGTGCGCATGATGCCGCTGTCTTCGGTCGCCTTGCGCGCGATCAGGTTGCCCGCGATGGAGGTGCCGATGGAGGCAGCCGCGCTCGACACCATGCCGCGCCAGCCGGTTGCCCACCATGCGCCGATCATTGTCATGGCGTTCGTGGTGACCGCAAGGCCGCCCAGCAGTTTCTGCGGCAGGCCGATGCGCGTGTGATGTGCGGCGGCATGTGCGAATTCATGCGCAAGGACCGCTTTTTCTTCCTTGTCGTCCAGCAGTTTCAAAAGCGGCTCGGAAATCATGATGACGGGTTTGCCAAGGTGCAGGGCGGCGGCGTTGTGCGTATCGCCCATAGATTCAAATGCTTCTTCAAGCGCCTTGCCGATGATGCCCTTGTCTTCGAATTTTTTGCGGTCGGCGCGGAAATCGTAGATGGGATGTTCGGACGCTTTCAGGCCGGAGCGTTTATAAAGGTCATCCGCCATTTCACCCAGATGCGGCGAATGTTTGTGGACGCGGGGATGTTCGACCAAGCGGTTTTCGAGGAAATCTTTTTGCTGCTTCAGGACCAGCCACGATACTCCCCCCGAGAGGATAATAGCGGCGGCGATCGAGATGGGGCCGCCGAGGGCGAGAGAGATGCCGGCAATGGCGGCGGTAGCACTATAATGGATAACGGTGCTGGCGATGTTACGGGGACGGTGCAGCGTCGCGGTCAAATTGGCTCCTTACGGGTTATGAATGTTATGAGCATATTCTCCGACACCGTTTTGTATTCGTCAAACGCTATAGTCTATCTGCTTGATAGGAAATGGGATTTTTGCTTTAATGCAGGCCGTAACAAAGGGAATCTGCATGACCGACACTGTCATTACCATCGTCGCCGCGCGTGAAAACGCATTGGATGAAGCATCACAGGCGCGCGCCGTTGCGCTGGCGAAATCGGCGGGGGTCGAAAACGTGTCGCTGGATATCCTGCATCCTGCAACCGCCATCGACATCACGGTATCGGCGCATCACGACAACCTGACGGCGGCGTTGCGCGCGGCGTTTGCGGATTTCGGCGCATGCGATGTGTTCGTGCAGGCGAAAGACGAATTCCGCCGCAAGAAACTGCTGGTCGCCGATATGGATGCGACGATGATCGAGGGCGAAACGCTGGATGAACTCGCCGCGCATTTCGGATTGAAGGACAAGGTCGCGCCCATCACGCAGCAGGCGATGCGCGGCGAGATTGATTTTGCCGAGGCGTTGCGGATGCGGGTCGCGCTGCTGCGCGGGATGCCGGTATCGGCGCTGCAGGAAACGCTCGACCATGTGCGCTATTCCAAAGGCGCGAAAACGCTGGTCGGCACGATGCGGCGTTTCGGCGCGGGCTGCGTGCTGATTTCGGGCGGGTTCGACTTTTTCACCAATCCGGTCGCGCAGACGCTGGGTTTCAACAAAAACATCGGCAACCGCCTTGGCATCGAATACGACATGCTGACCGGCGAAGTGATGCAGCCGATCGTCGATAAGAACACCAAGAAGAAAACCGTAGAGGATGAATCCCGCTTGCTGGGTATCGACCCGCGCGGGGCGGTCGCCGTGGGCGACGGCGCGAATGACATTCCGATGCTGCAAACGGCGGGGGCAGGGGTGGGTTATTTCGGCAAGCCTGCGGTGGTGGCGGCAACCCCGTTCCAGATCCGCCATACCGACCTGACGTCCATCCTGTATATGCAGGGCTATACGAAACGCGAATTCGCCGCATAAAAAAACAGGCCGTTTTCACGGCCTGTTTTTTTATTCAATCAGCAAAAGATTACTTCTTTTGCCAGCCGCCCGATGCGTTCATGAAGAACTCGCCGGGGGCGGTCGCCGCGATCAGTTTCTGGCCGGCGAGGGCCTGGATCTGGTCGATGGGCGTGTTGTTTTTCGACGCGATGCCATTGTATTTCGCCATGCGCTGGCTGTTGGTCGAATTGACCAGTGCCTGCACCTCGGTCGAAGGGGCGGTCGTCACGATGCCCAGCAGACCGTCGGGTTTTTCGCCGACAAGGCCGTCAGCCTTCGCCGCCGGCAGCGACAGCGCCGCGAAAGCGATGGAGGCCGACATGAACAACGCGCAGCAGGCCATCAGCAGTTTTGACATGTTCCGGATCATTGCTTTTTCTCCTCGGGTTTTGTATCGACGCCGAACAGTTCGGGGTCGTTGGCGAAGGCGGCATCGAGGTCTTTTTCGACCTTCACGCGCACTTCTTGTTCGATCTTGATGTTCATGTTGATTTCGATGGGCTTGTCGGGCGCCTCGACCTTGACGGTCGGGGTGCAGGCCGTCATCGCGACAACGCTGATGCCGGCGCAGAGCGCGGGCAGGGCGGTCAGAAGTGTCAGTTTTTTATTTTCCATGGTTCGCCTCGTATGTTTCCAGCTGCTTGCGGATCGTATCGGGGATCCGGTTGCTGCCCGGGTTGTATCTTATGATATTTTCGATGGGGCCTTCCACATTTAAATTAAAATTCACAGGTTTACCCGCATAAAACAAAGGGTTCTTGCCGCGGATGCGCAGCTGCACCTGCTGCGATTTCCCGATTTCC
The DNA here is from genome assembly GCA_020853455.1 of Alphaproteobacteria bacterium. Classification (GTDB taxonomy): domain Bacteria; phylum Pseudomonadota; class Alphaproteobacteria; order Micavibrionales; family UBA2020; genus JAPWJZ01. The sequence goes on from JADYYV010000182.1 coordinate 3,604, forward strand.
CCGTTAATGGTAACGCCAAGAGAGTCATAATGGAATTGCGCCAGCGCGGCCTTCAGGTCGATGATCTGCTGCTGCGTCGTGTTCTGCAGGAAGGGCGGTGGCTTTGACGGGTTGTAGCGGATGACGCCCGTACCGGATGTTTGCAGCGTGCCGTTGACGATCGAGAAAACGCCGTTGTTGATCTGCAGCGGGATGTTGCCATCGACTTTGCCATCGGCCGTCAGCCCCTCCAGCGGCGCGATCTGGAACAACTGCTGCAGGTCGAGCGATTTGGCCGACAGCGTCACAGAGGTGTTCATCGTGTTAAGCGGCATGGTAAAGGGGCTGGATGTTATCTTGCCGCCCACCGCTTCCCATTCCGCGCTGTGCAGCGTGAAATTCTGCTTTGCGTCAAGGCTGACGACCGTAACCCCGTTCGTCAGCGGCAGCCCCACATTCAGCCCGCCCACGCTGACCGTCTGCTGCTGCAATGTCAGCGGCGCGAGGCTTGTGAGGTTCATGACTGTATTGATGCCGGTAATCACGTTGTCGCGGACGTTGCAGGTGAAATCCTTCAGGTACAGCTGCCCTGTCGTGCTGGTGGCATAGCCGTTCTTTCCTTTGTTCCATGCCACATTCGCGGAAAGGCCGACAGATCCGAAGCCGTCGATGAAGTAGTTCTGCGTGATGGGGAAGGCCATCGCGACCTGCACGACGCCCGAGGCGAAATTCGTGGGCGGCATGCTGATGGACAGGAAACCCTTGCCTGTGTTGCCGTCGTGGCGGCCTTCCAGCTTGGCAGAGATCCAGCCGTTCTTTTCCGATATCGCGCCGGTATAGCCTGTGCCGCCCTTCACGCTGCTCATCGACACAAACTGCATATTCGCGCGCACGGGCACGAAATAGCGCGGCTGCGCCTTGTGGCTGAGGTCGCCGATGTCCAGCTTGCCCTCCAGCACCGGCGCGCCCGCCAGATGCGCGGTCAGGTCTGTGTTGATTTTCTTGCCCCAGAAATCCAGCGCCGCGATTTCAGCGCCCTGCATGTTCAGTTGCAGGGTTTTCATTTTATTGTCCCAGACGACGGATGCCGGTTTCGCGTTGTTGAGCGGGATGCGCAGCTGCGCGACGCGGTTGCCGATCGCTTTAACTTTCGCCTGGAACGACAGTTCGTCGGTGGGGGCGGAAATGCTCAGGCGCTGCGTTGCCGGATCCAGCGACAGCTGCACGGTACCAAGCGCCTGCGCGCCCGACATCAGGCCGGGCAGGGACAGTTTCTGCATGTCGATGCCCGCGCTGCCCTGCAGGTTTTTCCATTGCGCTACGTCGGCCCAGCTGCCGTCGCGTAGATGTTCGCCGGTCGCGGCCAGAACGACGTTGCCTTCCCCGTCCATATCGGCAAGGTCGAGCGTGTAAAGGTTCTGCAGTTTCGCTTCCGCGCGCAGGCTCATTTTATCGACGGATTTGTCGGTATGATCGACGCGGAATTCGACGCCGATATCGCCGGAATTATTGATGACGCTGGCCTGCAGCAGCGCTTCGGTTTTTTCTTTTGTCGACGAGATATGCAGCGAAGTGCCTTCCATCGGCACCTTGAACAGGCGCATGGCGCCCAGCGCCAGCTGCGCGTTGATGCTGGGCAGTTCGCGGCCGGGCACGACCTCGAATTCGGTCCAGCCCGTCAGTTTCAGGATTTCCACATCGGGAATGGTGAATTTTGCGTCGTCGATGTCATAACGGATATTCATGGCGCGCGTGGCCTTGCTGATGATGACGCGCAGCTTGCCGCCGATTTTGGCAAATGCCGCTTCGCCCGCGACAGTCGCATCGACCTGGTACAGGCGGCCTTTATCGGCCAGCGTGCCTTCGATCTTCAGGGGCAGATCGCCATAGGGGGTGGCAACGGTCACGATGACATCCTTGAATGTCATATCTTTGGTATGGAGGTTGAGCGGCCCGGATGCCGGGGCTTCGCCCGATGCCGTCGCCAAAGGCCAGCGCAGGCGGATGCCTTCGACCTCGACCCGTGTTGCCTGACGCTTGCGCGCATCGGCAAGCGTCGTGAAAACTTTCACATCTTTGATTTCGTTTCCGTCAGCATCGAGCTTTAGATTTTTCAGAGTAGTGCCGCTAAAGCTGAACGCCGCGCTTTCGAGGATCGCTTTTTCAAATCCGTTAGCGTGAATCTGCGATTCAACAATCGGTTTAAGAAAGAAAAACAACCCGATGAAAACAATTAATATTAGCGATACTGAGCCGCCGACTGCCAATAGCAGGAGTTTTTTCATTATCAATTCCTTGAATCTCTTTATTCGCGCGATGCGTGAAAACGGGAAAAAGCACGGTTTGCTGTTGTTTTTTCAAGCTTAGTGCGCAATATAACAGCGGTAAACAATAAAGATGGAGAGACAGTAGATGTTCATCACCCCCGCCTGGGCACAGGAAGCCGCCGACGTCGCAACGGGAACCGCAGATGCGGCAGCAGGCAGCCCCGGTATTCTTGTGACCATGATGCCGCTCGTGCTGATCTTCTTCGTCTTTTATCTTATGGTTATCCGCCCGCAGAACAAGCGTATTATCGACCATCGCAAGATGATGCAGAACCTGCAAAAGGGCGACAAGATCGTGACGGGCGGCGGTTTGGTCGCGACCGTCAAAAAAGTTCTCAATGACGACGAAGTCCTGATCGACCTCGGCCACGGCGTCGAAGCCGTTGCCGTGCGCCAGACGATCATGACCGTGCGCGAGTCCGGCTACCGCAAGTCGGAAGAGCAGAAGATCGCCGTCGAGGAGGCGCAGAAAGCCGCCAAGGAAGCCGCGAAGAAGGCATCTTCTTAATCCCAATCCACTGACAAGAGTCATATATCCATGCTCAATATCGAAAAATGGAAAGTCGTACTGACGATCCTGATCTGCGTGCTCGGCATCGCTTATTGCGTTCCGAACCTGTTGCCGAAAGAGCAGCAGGAAGCGATGGAAAAGAACCTGCCAAGCTGGTTCCCGACCAAGACGGTAAACCTCGGCCTCGACCTGCGCGGCGGTTCGCACCTGCTGCTGGAAGTCGATTTGAAGCCCGTTATCGCGCGGCGCATGGAGGCGATGGAAACCGAAGCGCGCAAACAGCTGCGCAAGGAAAACATCGGCTATACGGATTTGCAATCGGGTCATGACGGCGTTTCGTTCAAGCTGCTCAAGCCGCAGGAAGACGCCGATGCGGCGCGCAAGATTGCCCGCAGTCTCGAACAGCTGGCAGCGGTCAACGTGACCGCCGAAGGCCTTGTCACCGTCAAGCTGGATGAAGTCGCATCGCGCGACCTGACATCGCAGATCCTGAACCAGTCCATCGAAATCGTGCGCCGCCGCGTCGATGAAACCGGCACGCGGGAGCCGATCATCCAGCGTCAGGGTTCCGACCGCATCGTGTTGCAGCTGCCGGGCGTCGATGACCCCCAGCACATCAAGGACCTTCTGGGCGTGATGGCGAAAATGTCGTTCCACCTTGTCGATGAAGACGCGATTACGACCGGCAAGGGCAGCGCAGGCTCGATGAAGCTGCCGATGAGCGAACACCCCGGCCAGTCTATCTACGTCAAGCGTCAGGCCGTCATCGACGGCGATACGCTGGTGGATGCGCAGCCGCAGATCGACCGACTGTCGGGCGCCGCTGTTTCTTTCCGCCTCAATAACCTTGGCGGCAGGCAGTTCTGCGACGTTTCGCGCGCCAATGTGGGCAAGCCCTTTGCGATCGTGCTTGAACTTGAAGAAGGCAAGCCTTCCGTGATTTCCGCTCCCGTTATCCGCGAGCCGATTTGCGGCGGCAACGGCCAGATTTCCGGCGGCTTCGACGTGAAACAGGCGACCGATCTTGCGCTGCTGCTCCGCTCCGGCGCGCTGCCGGCGGCGCTGACAGTGGTTGAAGAACGCAGCGTGGGGCCGAGCCTTGGTTCCGACTCCGTCGCATCGGGAAAAATCGCTTCCGGCGTTGCCTTCGTTGCGGTCGCCATCCTGATGATGGCGTCCTACGGCTTGTTCGGTTTCTTTGCCGTGATCGCGCTCGGCTTCAACCTTGTGCTGATCTTTGCGCTGCTGTCGATGCTGCAGGCGACGCTGACACTGCCCGGTATCGCGGCGATCATCCTGACCATGGGGATCGGCGTCGATGCGAACGTCCTTGTGTATGAGCGCATCCGCGAGGAAATCCGTCATGGCCGCTCCGTGCTGTCGTCGGTCGATACGGGGTATCGTCAGGCGCTGCGCACCATTTTTGACTCGAACCTGACGACGCTGATCGTGGCGATCATCCTGTTCTCCTTCGGTTCCGGCCCAGTCAAGGGGTTCGCCGTCGCGATGAGCATCGGTATCATCACCTCGCTGTTCGCCTCGATCATGGTCACCCGCCTGATCGTCATTGCATGGCTTCGTAAAACGAAGCCCGCCACGCTTCATATTTAAGGATTGTCATCATGTCTGGTTTCCGTTTCCGGATCGTCAAGGATAAAACCGATTTCAACTTCATGGGTGTGCACCTTTACACCTTTGCGCTGTCGTCGATCATGACCGTTGCGGTCATCGTCCTGCTGTTCACCAGGGGGCTGAACCTTGGCATCGATTTCACCGGCGGCCTGCTGATCGAAGTAAAGCCCGCGGCCGGCATGACGATCGAAAAAATCCGCGCTGACCTGCACGGGCTCAGCCACGGAACGCCCTCCATCCAGGAATTCGGCGCGGATGCCGTGCTGGTAAAAATTCCCGGCCGCGAAGCCGATGTCGCGACGCAAAAGGCGCTGAACGCCGAAGTGCAGAAACTGCTGCCCGGCGCGGAATTCCGCCGCGTCGAATATGTCGGCCCGCATGTGGGCAGCGAGCTGATCACCGCCGGCATCACGGCCTTCGTGTATTCCATGATCGGTATTCTGGGCTATATCTGGATTCGCTTTGAATGGCAGTTCGGCGTCGTCGCCGTCTTCGCGCTGGCACACGACATGCTGGCGACGCTGCTGTTCTTCCTGGTCACGCAGATCGAATTCGACCTGTCCACCGTTGCGGCCGCGCTGCTGGTCGCCGGTTATTCGATCAACGAAACCGTCGTCGTCTTCGACCGTATCCGCGAGATGCTGCGCAAATACCGCCGTACGTCTATGCCGGAAATCGTCAATATCTCGATCAACGATGTGCTGGGCCGTACGCTTATGACCACCATGACGACCTTTATGTCGATGGGTGCGCTGTGCATCTTCGGCGGCGAGGCGATCAAGGGTTTCACCTACGCCATGCTGGTCGGCATCCTGTTCGGTCCGTATTCGTCTATGTTCTTCTCCGCCCCCTTGCTGACATACATGAACGTCCGCCGCGGGCCTGAAGAGTCGGGTGACAAGGACAAGGCGAGCGGCGATAAAGCGGGCGGCGACAAGCCGCGCGGCAAGCTGGCAAAAGCCTGATAGACGATGGCTGACGTCACGCCGCTGATCGGCCCCGAGGCCAAGATCATCCAGAACTACACCGCGCGCGGATTCCGCATCAACGGTGCCGAATATCTGGGCGCGATCATCATCGCGGGCGATGAAGTGATGCCGCTTGAGGTCAAGGCGGTGACAGAATTGCAGCCCGCGCACCTGGCGGAGCTGGAGCGTTTCGATGTCAGCTACCTGATTATCGGCGTTGCCAAAGCCGCCATGCTGGACGCTACGCTGCTGACGGCGCTGAAGTCGCGCGGGATTGTCGCGGAAGTCATGGAGTTGGGGGCGGCCTGCCGTACCTTCAACGTATTGCGCACCGAAGGCAGGCAGTTTGCCGCCGCATTGATACCCGCAGGCCCGCCGGTCGATAAAAAGGCATAAAAAAAAGAGCCGCATTCCTGCGGCTCTTTTTTTGTAGCACGAAAA
>JADYYV010000183.1 GCA_020853455.1 Alphaproteobacteria bacterium
AGCGCGGTCGTCGCCGCCATGCCGATAAAGCCCACCATCGGCGGGAAGAAATGATACATCTGCGTCGCGGCGTAAATCGTCGCATACAGGTCGGCGATGCCCGCACCCGCCAGCGCCATCGCGATGCGCGCGCCGTCGGCCATCGTGGGGTTTTTCTCGCGGATATAGCGTGCGCCGCCGATCAGCAGCGCGCCGAAGATAAAGCCCAGCACAATGCGCACTTCTTCGGTCAGCAGGCCCTGCTCGATCGAATATTTCACAAGATAGAAACCCGCCAGCGCCAGCGATATGCCGCCGATCCAGACGGGCAGGCGTTTGCCGAACTGGAATTCAAAGCCGCCGCTGTTTTGCGGTTTGCCCGCGTCGGTCTTTGTTGTGTCCACCTTGGCAGGCTGCGGAATTTTCGCGGCGGCGGCGCGCTGTTCGGCGCGGATCTTTTCCTGTTCGCGTTCAAACGCGGCGCGGATTTCATCGGGCGGCGTATAGGCCGGAATACCGGAGGTCAGCGGCGACGACGGCGGCACGGGTGTTGCGGGCGGCAGCGGCGATGCGGGCGGAATGGAACTTGCGGTGCTGGCGGGCTGACCTGCGGCAGGCGTCAGCGGCATGATATCGATGGGGCGGGGCGGCAGCGGCGCGCGATCAAAGCGCGCGCGCAGTTCGGTCACGTTATCTTCAAGTGCGCGGAAACGACCCCAGAGGAAGAACAGGAAGACGACGACGCCAAGTATTACTATTTCCATCGTCTTCCTGTGCTTTCTTTATCTCTGGTTAGGGTTTCGGTGCTTTCGGCGCGGCGGGGGGCGCTTTCGCCTTTGCCGCTTCCTTCGCGGCTTCTTCCTGCTTCAGCGCCTTTTTGTCGGGCTTGCCGATCATGGTTTTCGGCAGGCTGTCGCGGGTTTCGAACTGCTTGGGCATTTCATACGGCGCAAGCTTGTCGCGCAGGAACGCGGTCATGGTCTTGTCGTCGATTTTTTCCATGCCGGATTTATACACGATGAACGCCTTCACGGTTTCGCCGCGATATTCATCCTTCACGCCCAGCACGATCACTTCGGACACGTTCGGGTGCTGCATGATCGCTTCTTCCACCTTGCGGGGGAATACTTTCAGGCCGGACGCGTTGATCATGTCCTTGATGCGGTCGACGATGAAGATATAGCCTTCTTCGTCCATGTAACCCACGTCGCCGGTGTGGAAATAGCCGTCTTTGTCCATCACATTGGCGGTCTCGTCGGGGCGGTTCCAGTAACCCTGCATCACCTGCGGGCCGCGCAGGCAGATTTCGCCTTCCACGCGGATCGGGCAGGCCTGGTCGGGGAATTCCAGGTTGGCGATTTTCACTTCCGTTTTCGGGAGCGGCATGCCGATGGAATTCAGTTTCTTTTCGCCATGCACGGGGTTCGCAACCGCGATGGGCGAGGTTTCCGACAACCCGTAACCTTCGGTCAGCGCCGTGCCGGTCAGTTTCGTCCAGCGCTGCTGCGTGGTTTCCGGCAGGCCCGCGCCGCCGGACAGGCAGATTTTCAGCGACGACAGGTCGTATTTGTTCACGTCCGGATGATCCATCAGCGCCTTATACAGCGTCGGCACGCCCGCGAACATCGTGGGCTTTTCCGCGTCGATCGTCTTCAGCGTGGTTTTCGCATCAAACTGCGGCAGCATCACGATTTCCGCGCCCAGTTTAATGGACAGGTTCATCTGCACGGTCATCGAGAAGACGTGGAAGAACGGCAGCACGACCAGCATCTTTTCCTGCTTGCCGGCGGGTGTGTTCGACCCGCTGGTGAACCAGAAATCCGCCTGGTTCAGGTTGGCCGACAGGTTGGCATGCGTCAGCATCGCGGCCTTCGGAATACCCGTGGTGCCGCCCGTGTATTGCAGCACGGCAAGATCGGTCGGCTTTACGTCGACAGGTGCCGGATTGCCCTTGTTCTTCATCAGTTTTGCGAACGGGATGTGCTTGTCGTCGCTCTTCACTTTCACGGTGTCGGCCTTGCCGAACCAGCCCTTCACTGTATTCAGGACTTTGTAAGCAAAGCCCTTCACGCCCGGCAGCGCATCGGCGAGATCCGCCACGATGACTTTTTTCAGGCAGGTGGAACCGTCCAGCATTTTGTCGATCTTGGGCTGGATTTTGGTGACGGCCAGCGACACCATCACATCGGTCTTGCTGTCGTTGATCTGGCCGCGCATTTCCTGTTCGGCATAGAGCGGGTTGAAGTTCACAACCGTCGCACCCGCCTTCAGCGCGCCGTAATAGGCGATCACGTAAAACGGCGTGTTCGGCAGGCAAAGACCCACATGGCTGCCTTTGCCGAAACCGGCATCCTGCAAACCCTTGGCGAATTTATCGACTTCCTGACCCAGTTCTTTATACGTCAGCGTCTTGCCCATGAAATTCAGCGCGGGCTTGTCGGCGTTTTTCTTGACCGAGTCCTCGAACATCTGCGTCATCGTGGAAACGGGAACTTCCATGTCCCAGTCGATATCCACCGGATATTTATTGCTCCACGGATACTTGCCTTGAGGCTGGGGGGAGGCGGCTTCGGTCATTTTTCACTCTTCAAAAAGAAGTTGATAAAGGCCGCAGTCCCTTTACTGGAACTGCAAGCATTCACACCCACACCGCCGACTTTTTTTGTTAAATCAAATCTGATTTTGGGAAACCGTAACAGCCAGAAAACGCCTTGTAAAGCGCGCTTGTTTTGCCATATGCAGCAGTTGTCATAGCGTGAAAAACACGCGCAAAAATTGATGCGTTGCAGCAGCTTTTTCCGTTTTCTGAATGTTGAGGGAAGACCCTTCGCTCACACTTCTTGAGCCTGCCTAAATTGTCTCAACTTTGACCTCAAGATTCAACATAATATTTTGTTACAACGCGTTTGTGACAGGCCTTTTGCGAAGCGGTTGAGCGGCTTGCGTGGAAAAAGATTTTTTCAAAACGGCAGGGCATGTAACGCGAATGTTACGTTTGCGACAGGGAAAAAGCGATCTGGGACTCGTCATCCCAGCGAAAGCCTACGCTTCCCCCTATCCCGCCCTTGCGGGAGAGGGGATTAAGGCGGAATAAAAAAAGGCGGCCCCTGCGGACCGCCTCTTTTTTGAATTCGCGAAAGCTTACGCCTTCGGGGGCTTCGGCGCTTCAGGCGCTTTGGGCGTTTTCGGTTTCGTCGCATCGGTGTCGGGAACGACGGGGGCGATCAGGTCGAGGAGGCTGGAGCCGGTCGAGGGCTTGGTGTCCGCGTCCTTTTTCAGCTGTTCCAGTTTTTCGCCGGCAGCAAGGCCGCCTTCGATCGCTTTGTCTTTCGCGACGTTGAACGCGCCGGTGATGGCGTCGCCTGCAACTGCCGCCACGCCGTCGATTTTTTCGGCCAGCGGTTTTGCTTTTTCGGCAAGGTCGCCGATTTTCACGGCGGCGGCGTCGGTCACGGCTTCGATCTTGTCGTTCACTTCATTCGCGGTCGCGAGGCCTTTTTGCGCGAGCTTGATGGCGGCGGCGGTGCGCTTCATCTTTTTCTCGTTCGCTTCTTTCTTGGCCGCGCGGATTTTCGCGGGATCGGTTTCTTCCTTCAGGTGGTCTTCGGCTTTTTGTTTCAGTTTATCGAGAAAGTTTTTGATACCCATCTGTGCGGTCCCTTTTCTTATAGAATTTGTGTGTGGAAACAGATTAACAGTCACGCCCCGCGAGTCAACCAGTTATGGCAATGTTTTAGAATAAAGACAGTTGATTATTGTCTTCTGGTAAATCGCTGTTTGCGGGGCGCTGGAATTGCCCGGTCGGGGTCAGCATAAACTCCATCGACTCATCGGCGCCGAACAGGGCGGGGTCGGGGGCTGCCAGCCAGCGGCGGCAGTCATTCACGGTC
>JADYYV010000184.1 GCA_020853455.1 Alphaproteobacteria bacterium
GCCATCGAGGACGAGCCGTTCGATTCAGTCACTTCCGAGACAACGCGGATGGTGTAGGGGAATTTTTCTTTCTCCGGCAGCATGGGGCGGATCGCGCGCCATGCCAGTTTGCCGTGGCCGATTTCGCGGCGGCCGGCACCCGACATACGGCCCGCTTCACCCACCGAATAGGGGGGGAAGTTGTAGTGCAGCATGAAGGTTTCATGGGATTCGCCGTGCAGGCCGTCGATCAGCTGTTCGTCGTCGCCGGTGCCGAGCGTGGTGACAACCACAGCCTGGGTTTCGCCGCGGGTGAACAGCGCCGAACCGTGCACGCGGGGCAGGAAGCCTGCTTCGGAGACGATCGGGCGGATGGTTTTCGTGTCGCGGCCGTCGATGCGGTTGCCGGTATCGAGGATGCCGTTGCGCACGATGTCGGCTTCGACATGCTTGCAATAGGCTTCGACGAGGGCGGCCGTGATCGGGCTGGTTTTGTCGTCTTTCGGCACGAGGGCTTCAACGGCCTTGTCGCGGGCTGCATCCAGCTTCGCGACGCGTTCCTGCTTCACGCGGGTTGCGTAAGCGGCCTTGAAATCGGCGCCGACGAGGTCATGCACTTTTTTCTCGAGCGCTTTTTCGTCGTATGCTTTTTCGGGCAGTATCCATGCGTCTTTCGCGCAGGCTTCGGCCAGTTCGATCTGCATGTCGATGACGGGCTGGAAGCCTTTCCAGCCGAACATGACGGCTTCGAGCATTTTCGCTTCGGGCAGTTCGTGCGCTTCGGATTCAACCATCAGCACGCCTTCGCGGGTACCGGCCACGACGAGGTCGAGTTTCGAGTTTTTCATTTCCTCGATCGTCGGGTTCAGCACCAGCTGGTCGTTGATGTAACCGACGCGGGCAGCGCCCACGGGGCCCATGAAGGGAACGCCCGAAATGGTCAGCGCAGCGGAAGCCGCGCACAGCGCCGAGATGTCGCTTTCGTGGATCTGGTCATAGGACAGAACGGTCGCGATGATCTGCGTTTCGTTCAGGAAGCCCTTGGGGAACAGCGGGCGGATCGGGCGGTCGATCAGGCGCGAGATCAGGGTGTCGCGCTCCGTCGGCTTGCCTTCGCGCTTGAAGAAGCCGCCGGGGATCTTGCCGGCTGCGAAGTATTTTTCCTGGTAGTGGACGGACAGCGGGAAGAAGTCCTGGCCCGCTTTTGCCGATTTTGCGGCAACCGCGGTCACCAGCACGGTCGTGTCGCCATAGGTCACGAGGACTGCGCCATCGGCCTGACGGGCGATGCGGCCCGTTTCAAAGGACAGTTTCTTGCCTGCCCAGTTAATTTCTTTTTTCGTGATATTAAACATACGTCTTTCCTTTACATTCGCCCCTTGCCAATAAGGATTGCTAAAAGGGGCTTTTACTTACTTTTTCACCTTATTTTCGACTGAATAAATCGCATTAAAACCGATGAAAGTCAAAGCGAAATAGACGGTATATGTAAATTAAAAGCCCCGATAAAGCCAAAACTGCAAAAATTGCGTTCAATGCGCCGTTTCTTGGGTAAACTTGGGGCAGTACCGCTCCCCGAACCACGGAAAAACCCCTCCATGAATTACACCCCGGCCCTCGATGGCATCCGCGCCTTCGCCGTGCTGCTGGTGATGCTGTTCCATGCGGGGGTGCCGTATATGAATTCCGGCTATCTGGGGGTCGATGCCTTTTTCGTCCTGTCCGGTTTCATCATCACGACGCTGCTGATGAAGGAACATGCGGAGACGGGGCATATCAACCTGCCGTTCTTTTACCTGCGGCGCATTTTCCGGCTGTATCCCGCGCTGCTGCTTTTGCTGCTGCTGGTGCTGCTGGGGTTCTGGGGCGTGATGGGGGTGCCGCCGACCGATATCACTACCTATTACCGCCATGCCGCGCTGGCTGCGCTGTACCTGACCGATGTCGCGCTGCTGCTCGACTGGATGCCGAAAACATCCATCATCATGCATACATGGTCGATTGCGATCGAGGAGCATTATTACATCATCTGGCCCTTTATTTTGCTGCTGCTGTGCAAAAGCGCCAGGAAAAAGCATCTGGCGAAAATCATGGGCGGCATGTTTTTGCTGTCGCTGGCGTGGAAAGCGGTTGGTTGCGTTTATTTCAAGGAATACCTGTATCTGCGCTTTGATTACCGCATCAGCGGGTTGATCCTCGGCGGTTTTGTGGCGGCGTTTTTGCAGGGCGGGGGCAGGGTGCCCGATTATAAAATCCCGCTCGCCGTGTTCTTTGCGCTGTTCCTGTTCTGCCTGTGGACGGAAGTGCCGCGCATATCGTGGTCGTTCGCCTTTGGCGTAACGGTGACGGAAATTTTCACGGCGCTGCTGATTTATGGCGTGATGACCGATCATGCGAATGTGGTTGTGAAATTCCTGGGCAGTACCGTGCCGGCCTATCTGGGGCGCATATCCTATGGCCTCTACCTGTACCATTACCCCATCGCCGCCTATACGATAGTCGGGCGCGGCTGGACGGTGGCGCTGCCCGTTACGATTATCCTGACGCTTGTCATCGCCAGTCTTTCGTATTTCCTGCTGGAACGCCCCGCGCTGGAATTCGCGAAACGCTATAAAACCAAGTATCGCCAGCCCGTCGCGGGCAAGTGATTTTTATTTCCCCACGAATGGACACGAATAAACGCGAATAAAGGCAGGGAATAAATGCATATGGCCAAGCGCCGCAGGCTATTTTGTCTCGTAAATAGCCTGCGGCGCTTATTGGTGTTTATTCGTGTCCATTCGTGGGGAAATATGCCGATTATCGTTGTTATTCAAGGCGTATTTCATTAGTTAAAAAGTGGCCAGATTGAGGTTGTCAAATACCTGTCCGGCATATACCATAACCATACAACATTGGAAAAAAGGCCAGAAAATGAATTACCTCGTGCTGCTCCGCCACGGTGAAAGCGAATGGAACAAGGAAAACAAATTCACCGGTTTCACCGATGTTGATCTCAGCCCCACGGGCATCGAGGAAGCGAAATCCGCAGGGCAATCGCTGAAGAATATCAAGTTCGACGCGGTTTTCACATCGACACTGAAACGCGCCTACAACACCGCATCGCTCGCGATGAAGGAAGCGGGCCAGCAGCATGACTTCGTGAAACACGACGACCTGCGCGAGCGCGATTACGGCGACCTGACCGGCCTGAACAAAGACGAAATGCGCAAAAAATTCGGCGAAGAACAGGTGCATATCTGGCGCCGTTCCTATGACGTGCAGCCGCCCAACGGCGAAAGCCTGAAGGACGTGGTCGATCGCGTGCGCCCGTATTACAAGGCCAACATCGAACCGCTGCTGAAAGAGGGCAAAAACGTGCTGATCGCAGCGCATGGTAATACGCTCCGCGCCATGCTGATCATCCTCGAAGAAAACACGCCCGAAAACATCAACAGCGCGGAAATCCCGACCGGCGTGCCGCTGGTGTTCGAAATGGACAAGGCGCAGAAGCAAAAGAATTACTTCATCAAGAAAGCAGCGAATGGCTAATAAAGGCACTCTCGTCATCCTCCGCCACGGACAGACCGATTATAACGTCCAGCACCTCATGACCGGCCAGCGGGATATTCCGCTGAACGCGACGGGGGAGGAACAGGCGCGGGAAGCCGGGCGCGTGATCAGCGTGTTCCAGTTCGACAAGGCCTATGCGTCAAACCTCGGCCGCGCATTCAACACGGCGGCGCTTGCGCTCGAAACCGCAGGCAACCAGACGCATCTGCTGAAAGACGGCAAGTACGACGTGGAACAGCGCGCGGAAATTGCCGAGCTGCATACCGGCGATTTTACCGGACGCAACCACAAGACCGATCCCGAAATCCTGAATTACGGCCGCCGCTACGACAAACCGCTGCCGGGTGGCGAAAGCGACCAGCAGGTCGTCGAGCGCGTGCAGAAGTTTTTTGATACCGAAGTGCAGCCGCGCCTTGCGCGTGGTGAAACGGTGCTGGTCGTATCTCACTCCGGCATCATGCGCGCCTTCGATGTCGTGCTGGGTTTTCAGGAAACGCCCCAGCCCGAAAACGCCGGCTGGACGAAACGCGCGCGTGTGCCGAACGCCACGCCGACCGTCGCCGAATACGAAGACGGCAAACTGGTCCGCCACTACCGCCTCGACAACCCCAAAGAACTCGAAGCCGCCAACCAGAACAAACCGCCCAAGCCGCCGAAAGTTGCTCCTCGATAGAGAGGCATGAATATGCTTGAGGAAACATCCCTGCATGTAAAAAAAATGCTAGAGGAATTTCAAGGTTCTTGGGAAGACGCTTTGCATGAAGTCATGCTTTCACCGCGTGGCAACCCTCTCACAATACCCGATACCGGAATTTTCATCTCAACCAAACAATCCGAAAATTATTATTCGGATATCTTTCAGTTTTGGGTCAGAGCTTTTTTCTGTTTTGGTGAGAACACTGGGTTGTGGGATGTTTATGAAGGCGCAAATTCGAATATTAACTGCATAGATATAAGCGCCGATAGGTTTGAGAAAGAGTATAAAGACTTGCTCAC
>JADYYV010000185.1 GCA_020853455.1 Alphaproteobacteria bacterium
CGACAGCGTCGATTACGCGGCTGTCTGGCTGCACGACAAACGCATCCTGCCGCCGGGCTTTCAGCGGCGCGAACAGGCGGTTGCGAATGCAAACCACATTTCATTCCCGCGCGGCGCTTACAGCCCCGATTTTTCGGCCGAGACGGACGCGAAAAAACAATCCGTCTTCATTCATGAAATGACGCATGTGTGGCAGCACCAGAACAAGGTTGTACGCACGCCTGTCGCCGCCCTCAAGGAAACGCTGAAGCATAAATTCAACTACCAGAAATGCTATTTGCACCGTCTCGACCCTGCAAAAGACCTTGTGGAATACGGCTTCGAACAGCAGGCGGCGATCGTGCAGGATTATTTCCTGCTGACCCGTCACGCCACGCCGGAATCATACAAGGCGCGCCGCACGGAAACGCCCGCCGACCTGCTGCAGAAATATGAAGCGGTTTTGAAGAACTTCCTGAAAGACCCGAACTATGCAAGGCGCGGCAGCAGCCGCAAGCCGGCTGCGCCGAAACCCTGATCCTTACATCTTCGGCGCAGGCGGACGTTTGGGCGCAACAGGCGTCGGCGCCTTGACCGCATGCTTTGCGGCCAGTTTCTGTTCCGCGTCCGCATATTCCTGTTTGAGGCGGTCGGCGAGTTCCTTGACCGACGGCACGTCGTCGATATTCACAGCCCCCTGCCCTGCCGACCAGATGGTTTTCCATGCGGCGGCTTCGTTGGCGATAGGCTTCAGCTTGCCCGATGCGCCGCCTTCTTTTTTCAGCTGCTCCACCTCGAAACCGGCCTTGGTCAGGCTGTCCTTCAGGAAGTTTGCGGGAACGCCGCTGACGGCGGAGGTATAGATAATGTCGGACGGTTTCGCATCCAGCACCATTTGCTTATAGGCCGGGTCTGCGCTCGATTCCGTCGTGCAGATGAAGCGCGTGCCCATATAGGCGAAATCCGCGCCCATCGCTTCGGCGGTAAAGACGTCGCGACCGGTCGTGAGGCCGCCCGCCAGTACGATCATGCCATCGTAAATGCCGCGCAGTTCGTTCACCAGCGTCAGCGGGTTCATCGTACCCGCATGGCCGCCCGCGCCTGCCGACACGGCGATCAAACCATCAACACCTGCCGCAATCGCCTTTTTTGCATGGTCGATATTTGTCACGTCATGCAAAACGATGCCGCCATAGGAGTGGACCGCATCGACAAGATCGGACACCGCACCCAGCGAGGTAATGACGATCGGCACTTTGAGCTTCACGATCAGGGCGAGGTCTTCCTCCAGCCGGGGATTTGATTTGTGGACGATCAGGTTGACCGCATAGGGCGCGATTTTTGCGCCGGGATTGTTCTTTTTCAGCTCCGCAATGCCGTCATCCATTTCGGTCAGCCATTTGTCGAGGCCTTCGGCCGTTTTCTGGTTCAGCGCGGGGAACGATCCGACGATGCCTTCCTTGCAGGCGGCAAGCGCAAGCGTGGGGTTCGAAATCAGGAACATCGGCGCGGTGATCAGCGGCAGGGCCAACTGGTCTTTAAGCTTGTCGGCAGTCGTTTTCGGCGTGGTCATGCGTCGATCCTTCCGGCAGTGCAGCAATTTTTAAGAACTACTGTATTTCCGCATGACGGCGGCACAATGTCAACAGGCCGGCTGAAGGCTATTTAGGCAGGCTGAACCGGCTGAAAAACGCCCATGCCATTTCACCGGCATCCACATCCTGGTTGCCGGGTCCGACGATCTCGGCATAACGGCTGCAGATTTTTTTATCCGGCTGGCTGGCGCAGGCTGTGGGCCCCTTGTCGCTTGCTCCCGCCCAACGATGCCCCATGCCGGCAATCGAGCAAAACTCGACCGCCGCATCCCTGGCGCATTTGTATTTTTCGCAGGTGACCGCGCCTTTTTGCATGGTGATTTCCGTTTCAAGGGTGCAGCCGTTCAGCTTGGCCGCGTCCTGTGCCACCGTGCGCGCCGGCAGGCAAGACCTGTCTTTTTCGACGTTGAAATGCAGGAATTTGGAAACACAGCCGCCGCATTTCTCGCCGCCGTCATACAGCGCGCAGGGGTCCTTCGTGCCGTGCATATGAAGTACAGGCACGGGGCGTTCCAGCTTGCACTGCGCAACCTCGCGCTGACCGGCATTCGGCGCGATCGCGGCGATGCGGCCCGACATTTCGCAGGCAAGGCGATAACTCATCATCGCGCCGTTCGAATGCCCCGTCGCATAGACGCGCGACGCATCTATTTTATATTGTGCGATCAGCGCATCGATCACTGCGCCGATATAGCCCACATCATCGGATTCCTTTTTCAGCGCAGGGCCGCAGCAAACGCCCGCATTCCATGTGCGGATGCGATCCATCAGGGGAGAGCCATAGCCCTCCGGATAAACGGCGATAAAGCCGTGCCTGTCAGCCACGTCGTTCATGCCGGTCATGGTGCGCATGTTTTCGGCATTACCGCCGCCGCCATGCAGCACCAGTACAACCGGCAGATTTTCTTTCGGCGCATCTTGCGGCAGATGTACGATAAACGGCCTGTGCTGGCCGCCCCAGTCGAGCGCGACACTGTCATCGGCCAGCACGGGTTGCGCGGCAAAAACCAGCATAGCCAAGAGGATAAAGCGTAAAATCATGGCAAACTCCGTTATTGCAAGGTTATAGTCTTTTACCTATATTTCAAGCATGTCCCTGCGCATCATTTTATTGTTATTTATCGCCGTTTTAGGTGTGGCATCCACGCCCTCCCTTGCCGAAAAGGCCTGCACGCAAATGTGGTGCCAGGAAGGCCTGACGCTGCAATTCGACGGCGGCACATGGCCGGCGGGCGATTACACCTTTACCGTCACGATGGACGGCGCAACCACCACCTGCAAGGGCAGCCTGCCGTTCAAATCCTGCGACGACAACGTGACCTGCGACAGCGCAGACGTGAAAATCGGAGAATCCGGCTGCGCCATGCCCGCGAACACCCACAGCTTCTATGGCGTGCTGTCGCAAAAGACGCCGAAGCAACTGTCGGTCAGCATCACCCGCAACGACGGAAAATCCTTCAGCTATGGCAGCGAAGTGCAGAGCCAGTGCTTCTACCCGAACGGCCCCGCTTGTGATCCGCGCCAGTGCTGCTCGGCGGTCGTGAACGCGCCGCTGGTGTGGAAATAATTCAGGCGATCTGCTTGACCAGCTTTTCCGCCTCGTCCCAATTCACCTGTTCCGGCGCGGAAATACCCGCGCAAAGCTTTTCAAGGATTTTATCCTGAATCGCGCCGCGCCGCTGTGCCTCCGCATAAGGGATGTCGGGATGGAAAATCACCATTGAATAACGCGGGATGAATTTTCCCGGCCAGCGTTTTTCCAGTTCGAACCCGACCTTCTTTTTCAAAAGGAAAACCGGATCGGTCACGCTGTCGCGCATTTCGGTGAAATTTTCAACCGCCATATCGGCAATCGCATCAGCATTCGGCTTGCGCAGCGCGGTGAAGCGCGTGAAGACGCTTTCCCAATCGGGGTTGGTTGAATCGATCAGGCTGTTCAGCACCGCGCAATCCTCGAACCCGCTATTCATGCCCTGCGCGAAAAACGGCACGATCGCATGGGCCGCATCGCCGATCAGCACGGCTTTGCCGCTCAGATTCCAGGGGCCGCATTTAACGGTCACAAGCGCGCCGGTCGGGTTGCCGAAGAAATCACCGACCATGCCCGGCATATGCGGCACGGCATCGGGAAAATCGCGGGTGAAAAATTCGGTCACTTCCTGCGGAGTTTGCAGTTGCGCGAAACTGTCCTTGCCCTGATTGGGGTAGAACAGCGTGCAGGTAAAGCTGCCTTCTGTGTTCGGCAGCGCGATCATCATGTAATTCTTGCGCGGCCAGATATGCAGCGCGTGTTTTTCGATGCGGAACGCGCCGTCGGCAGCAGGGGGAATTTCCAGTTCCTTGTATCCGTATTCAAGGAAGCTTTGCGAATAATTGAAATTTTCGATGCGCGACATCAGCGATTTGCGTACCGGCGACCACGCGCCATCGGCCGCAATCACCACTTCGGCGGGAATGTCCTTGCCGTCAAACTGCAGCAGAGATTTATCCGGATCATAGCCCGTGCAGCGCGCGCCAAAATTTATTTTCAGGTTTTTATACGTTTCCGCCGCATCCAGCAGCATCACGTTCAGCAGGCTGCGCGATGCCGCGTAAATCACTTCCGCATCCGTCTGGCCATAAGGCTGCAGGTTGGTGTTGCCCTGCGCGTCATGCACCATCCGTCCGCGCATGGGAATGGAAATGGCGGATACTTTTTCCTTCAGCCCCACTTCCTGAAGCGACCGCCAGCCGCGCGATGTGATGGCAAGGTTGATCGACCGCCCCGCGTCGACCGAATTCTTGCGCATATCGCCGCGCCGTTCATGCAATTCGACCGTGAAGCCTTTTTTTGCAAGGTAGATCGCCATCAGCGGCCCGACCAGGCCCGCGCCGACGACATGAATGGTGCGTGTCATGCTGCGGCTCCCCTGAAAATGTCGGCAAAGCGATAGACATCGGTGAAACTGTTATAAAGCGGCACAGGCGCGACGCGGATGCAATCCGGTTCGCGCCAGTCGCAGACGACGCCCGCCTTTTGCAGCGCGTCGAATACCTTGCGGCCATTCCCCTGCACGGTGACCGACAGCTGGCAGCCGCGCTCCGCGTCGTTTGCGGGCGTCATGATTTTCAGGCTGGCGAGTTTCAAGCTGTGCAGCAGGAATTCCAGATAGCCGGTCAGCTGCCTGCTTTTGCTGCGCAAATTTTCCATGCCCGCCGCGCGGAATATATCGAGCGAGACGCGCGCGGGCGCGAGCGCGAAAATCGGCGGGTTCGACAGCTGCCACCCCTCCGCCCCCGCCATCGGCTGGAATTGCGGGCCCATCTTGAAGCGTACGGATTTATCGTTGCCCCACCAACCCGCAAACCGCGGCAGGTCGAATGATGTCGCATGGCGTTCATGCACGAACGCGCCCGCAACCGCGCCGGGGCCTGAATTCAGGTATTTGTAGCTGCACCAGCAGGCAAAATCGACATTCCAGTCATGCAGCTTCAGCAGCACGTTGCCGGCGGCATGGGCAAGATCGAAACCCACCATGCAGCCCTGTTTATGTCCGACTTCCGTGATGCGCGCGATATCGAAAAACTGGCCGGTGTAGTAATGCACGCCGCCGATCAGGATGAGCGCGATGCTTTGCCCCTCGCGCGCGATCACTTCTTCGATATCTTCCTGCCGCAGCGTGTGTTCGCCCGCGCGCGGCTTCATTTCGATGATCGCATCGCCAGCATCGAACCCGTGAAACTTCGCCTGCGACTGCACGGCATAAATATCGGACGGAAACGGCGTATATTCGATCAGGATTTTATAGCGGGTTTTTGTCGGGCGATAAAATGACACCATCATCAGGTGCAGGTTGGCTGTCAGGCCGTTCATCATCACCACTTCCGAGGGTTTCGCGCCCACGACATAGCCCGCGTTTTCAGCGACGAATTCATGATAGGGCATCCAAGGATGCTTGCCGTGGAAATGCCCCTCGACTCCGAGGTTTTTCCAGTCGGTCAATTCCTGCATCAGCGCGGCTTCAACCGCTTTGGGCTGCAGGCCGAGCGAGTTGCCGCAGAAATAGATGCAATCCCTGCCCTCATGCTGCGGAATGTGGAACTGGGCGCGGAATATACCGAGCTTGTCCTGCGCATCCATTTCCGCCGCGAATGCAGCACCCTCGCGATATTTCATTTCGACACCTTATATAATACCGGGCGGCTGGGCGCGGCATCGCCCGCGAAGGCCGATACCTGCAGGTTCAGCAGGTAACTGCCGTTCGCCACGCTGTCGGGCGCATAGATCAATTCAGTCACCGTGCGCGGCGACGGTTTATCCGTCTGTTTCGCGCCCGGTTTCAAATCCCAGAAAATGCGGTGGTTCGACAGCATGCCGTCGTCATCCGCGCGGTCGATGGACGGCATATCGACCAGCAGATGCTGCACGCCCAGCGCAATAATATGTTCCATCGCCTCGGTCGAGAAAAACGTGGCAGGCGTTTGCGCATAATCGCGCAGCGGTTTGCCCGCATCGTTCGGGAAGCTGCGCACGATCAGCGCGGCCATGAATTCCGCCAAGTGATATTTCAGCGCTTCCTTCAGCGCGTCATGCGTGATCACCAGGTCGTTGCGGCGCAAGCCCGGCGAATAGCTGTCGCTGCATGTCGCGGCAGGCACGGGAACCACAGTGATCAGGGTTGCCGGCATCAGGCTGTCGCGCAAGACATCCTGCACGCGGATGCGCGCATCGGTCACATGGCCGACGCATTCGGTATGCGTGCCGTGCAGATGCGGGCTGAAATGGTACACTTCGCAATTGCAACTGCCGCCCAGACGCACATCGCCCACGAAATTGCCGACCTTGTAAGCATATTTACGCGCCGGACGGCTGGCGAAGGCCGACAGCTGGTTCATTTCAAAATTCACGGGGATAGAAATGTCGATGGGATTATCGAGATCCGCCGCATATCCGCCCAGACTGACCGCCACCTTCATCATGCCACACCCAGCCATTCTTTCGCCGTGCCGGAAAGCAGGCGTTGTTTTTGTTGATCGGTAATATCCAGATGCTCGACCGCATGGCCGGGGTAAATCCCCTTTACCTGCGGATAATTCGTTTTATGCCCCAGCGCGCTTACATGCGTTTGCGGGTCGAACGGGTCGATTTCCCCAAGGGGATACGGATAATCCGATCCCATCGCCACGCGTTCTATGCCTAATATTTCAATCAACGCCTTCAGCATCGCCGGATTATGCACGAGAGTATCGGCATAAACGCCGCAGTTTTTGACTGTGTCGAACGGATTAAGCTGCGAGGCATCCCTGAACAAATCGGGGCGGCAATAGGCGCCGTGTTCCAGCCGCCCGAGCAGCGCGGGAAACGCGCCGCCGCCATGCGCATACATCACGCGCAGATTAGGCAGACGTTCATGGATGCCGCCGCTGCGCATGGCATCGAACGCCAGCGCCGTTTCCATGCCCATGCCGATCAGCCACGGCCGCCAGTTGCGGTTCGCATTCATGCGCGATTTAAGTTTGGGTTCGGCGGGCGACATAAAGCCGCCCCACGGATGGATAAACACGGCGACATTCAGCGCCGCCGCCGCCTGAAACACCGGGAACAGCGCAGGATCGTCAAGGTCGCGGCCATTGACGTTTGAATTGATTTCGAGGCCGCGCATATTGTGCGATTTCACGATACGCTCCAGCTCGCGCACGGCGCGGTCGGGAAACTGCATCGGCAGCGCGCCCAGCGCCATGAAACGCGACGGGAAACGCGCGACAGTCGCGGCATTATCGTCGTTCAGGATACGGCAGATCGCTTCCGCATCATCGGCATCGTCGACATAATCGGGGATCATCATGGGCGTCGGCGATAACACCTGCAGCGTCACGCCGTGTTTATCACATTCACCGATGCGCACCGCGCCGTCATAGGCGTTATCCTCGACCTCGCGCTGCACCGCGCCGGACGCATTCACCATTTCCGCACAGCAGGGCTTGGTCGCATGTTTGCGCACGCGGATAAAATCGGCGTAATGGGCGAATTTTTCAAGCGCCGCATAGGTGTCGGGCGAGAGTGTCGTATGGGTATGGACGTCCCATTTTTCCATCAGGCGGGCTTCTTCTGGCGGTTGGGCGGCAGAGGCATCACATGGCCGCAGGATTTACAGGTGCGCGCGGCTTCGTTTTCCCAATAACGGTCAAACGCCTTGGGCAGATCGGTCACGATATTTTGCATCTGGAAATATTCTTCATGCAGTTTCGTATGGCATTGGTCGCAATACCACAAAAACCCGTCAAGTTCGCCCGCCGCGCGCTTGCGCTCCACGACAAGGCCGACGGTATTTTCCTTGCGCTGCGGCGAGTGATGCACATGCGGCGGCAGCAGGAACATGTCGCCTTCGCGGATGTCGATATCGCGCGGTTTGCCGTTTTCCATGATGCGCAGCACCATGTCGCCTTCCAGCTGGAAGAAAAATTCCTCGCCGGGATCGTCGTGATAATCCTTGCGGCTGTTGGGGCCTCCGACCGCCATGATGATAAAATCGCCGTCCTCGAACACCTGTTTGTTGCCGACCGGCGGCTTCAGGCTGGCGCGGTTTTCATCAACCCATTTCTTGAAATTGAACGGTGCGCGCATGGTTAATCCTTGATGACGGCAATACATTTCAACTCGATCGCGATAGGCGTGGGCAAGGCCGACACCTCCAGCGTCGTGCGGCAGGGCGGATTCTTGCCGAAATATTGCGCCCATAATTTGTTATAGGTCGGGAAATCGGCCTTCATGTTTGTCAGGTACACCGTCACATCGACCAGATCGTCCCAAGTCGCGCCGGATGTTTCGAGGATGTTTTTGACGTTTTCGAAAACGCTGTGGCACTGCGTTTCGACGTCATACGAAACGATATTCCGGTTTTCGTCCAGCGTCACGCCGGGAATATCCTTGCTGCCCTTTTTGCGCGGGCCGACACCGGAGAGGAACAGCAGGTTGCCCACACGCTTGGAATGCGGGTATGCACCAACGGGTTCGGGCGCCTTGTCTGAAATATGCGTTACGACTTGCGTCATTTATATCTCCTATGCTGCCGGACGGCAGATTGTTTTTTCTTCGGTAAAGAATTCGAGCGCGTGCATCCCGCCCTCGCGCCCGACGCCGGAATTTTTCATGCCGCCGAAGGGTGTGCGCAAATCGCGCATGTTCCAGCAATTGATCCAGACGATGCCGCTGTCGATGCGCGCGGCCACGCGCTTTGCGCGGTCGGAATTTTCGGTCCAGATCGACGCCGCCAAGCCATATTGCGTGCTGTTGGCAATCTCCACCGCCTCATCCTCATCGCGGAAGGGCATCAGCGTGACGACGGGCCCGAAAATTTCTTCCTGATTGGTGCGGCATTGCGCGGGCAGGCCTTCGATCACGGTGGGTTCGATGAAATAACCGTTTGCGCAGCGCCCCTGCACGATGCGGCGGTTGCCGCCGACCAGTATCTTGCCGCCTTCCTGCTGCGCGAGGTCGATATAGCCCAGCACCTTTTCCATGTGCTGCTTCGACACCATCGCGCCCATCAGCGTATCGGGCGCAAGCGGATCGCCGATGGAGATTTCCTTCACCTGCGCCACGAATTCGTCGCGGAATTTTTTGTAGATATCCTGCTGTACAAGAATTCGGGAGCCGCAAAGGCAGATTTGCCCCTGATTGGTGAAGCCCGCCATTTTCGCGCCCTGCAGCGACAGGTCGTGATTGGCATCGTCAAAAATAACGGTCGGATTTTTTCCGCCCAGTTCCAGCGACACTTTTTTCAGCTGCGCCGATGCCGCCTGATAAATGCCGCGCCCGGTGACCGTACCGCCGGTGAAAGATATGGCGGGAATCCGCGGATGGCTGGTGATGGCAGCGCCAATCTGCGCGCCGCGCCCGTGCAGCACGTTCAGCACGCCTGCGGGACAGCCCGCCTCGGTCGCCAGCGCCGACATCAGGTAAGCCGTCATCGGCGTCACTTCGCTGGGCTTTGCAATCACGCAGTTGCCGGATGCCAGCGCGGGCGCGAGTTTCCATGTGAACAGCAGAAGCGGCAGGTTCCAGGGCGATATCGTCGCAACCACGCCATAGGGCTGGCGCAGCGTATAGCTGAATGATTTTTCCGAGGTGAATTCCTGCCCGCGGAATTGTGTGCCGAGATCGGCGAAGAAGCGCAGGTTATTGATGCTGCGCGGGATATCCATGCCGCGCGCAAGGCTGAGGGGCTTGCCGTTATCGACGCATTCCGCCATCGCAAAATCGTCGATGCGCTGCTCCATCAAGTCGGCGAGTTTGTGCATGATCGCGGCACGCGCCTGCGCCCCCATGTCGCGCCAGCCTGCGGCGGCATCATGCGCGGCGGTCACCGCCAGTTCAAGGTCGCGCGCGTCGGAATCCGGCACCTGCGCATAAACCGCACCGGTCGCGGGATTTTCGCAGTCGAAATATTTTCCGGACAGCGGATCGACCAATTGGCCGCCGATATAATTCCGTATATTTCCGCCGAATGCCGTCATTTACAAACCGCCCGTGCGCCCGCCATCGACAGGCAGGTTGATGCCGTTGATATAACCGGCGGCGGGGCTGGCAAGGAAGGCGATTGCCGCGCCCAGTTCATGCGGCTGGCCGAAACGCCCTGCGGGAATGGCGGCAATTTCCTCCGCCTTTACATCGGCCTCGCTCTTGCCGGTTTTTTTGGATTTGCCGGAGATGATTTCCTTCATGCGGCCCGTATCGGTCGCGCCCGGCAGCACGTTATTGACGGTAATGCCATGCCCGCCCAATTCATTCGCCAGCGTTTTCGCCCATTGCGCGACCGCGCCGCGAATGGTGTTGGAAACGCCAAGCCCCTTCACCGGCTGCTTCACGGATGTCGACAGCACATTGATGATGCGCCCGTATTTGGCGGCAATCATGCCCGGCACCACGGCCTGCGCCATGGTTTGGGCGAACAGCATATGCTGGGTAAAGATGGCGGCAAAATCATGGACGCTGGAATCAATCGCCGCACCCGCCGGCGGGCCGCCGCCGTTGTTGACAAGAATATGCACCGCGCCATGTTCGGCGATATGCTTTACCGCCTTCGCCGCGACATCTTCGGTATCCATGGAATCCGCGACGATATAATGGTGTGTCTGGCCTTTGGATATGTCGAGCGTTTCGACGACCGCCTTCAGCCCCTCTTCGCTCCGCGCCAGCACGGTCACGCTTGCGCCCAGCAGCGCCAGTTCTTCGGCAGCCGCGCGCCCGATGCCTTTGCTTGCGCCACAGACGATCGCCTGCTTGCCGGTGAGGTCGAGGTTCATATGCACATCCTTTTTTAAGGTGGATTGGTTGTAACATACTGGCAGGCAAGCATAAAACGATAGTTGCATACCGCGTTTCTTGATTATTTTCCGGAAATTGGGCATAATATACTGTATTCAATCGTTTTTCAGCCGAGGGTCGCCCATGTCATCCCCCGACACCCAAAAAATTCCAGATGCTGCGGAACTGGCGCAACGCTGGAAAGATCTCGTTGAAAAATTCGACAAGGAACTGCGCGACAAGGGCCTGACCGACGAGCAGCGCGAACAGCTGTTAAAAGAAATCCTGGAGGGTGACGACGCATGAGCGAATATCGCGAGAAGGTCGTCCTCGATACCAACATCATGCTCTCGGCGCTTATGAGCCCGAACGGCACTTCGGCCGCTGCCGTTGCCTCCGTGCTTATGAATAACGATGTCGTGCAGAGCGCCCAGACCTATGCCGAGCTGGGAGAGAAACTGGCCAGCAAGAAATTGCAGAAATATATCCCCGCCGAACTCCGCCAGCAGGCGCTCGATTTCTTCGCCGCCGCCGCCGAGTTTGTGGAGGCTCCCTGCAAGCACACCGCCTGCCGCGACCCCAAGGATAACAAGTTTCTGGATATCGCCGATGCCGGCGGCGCGGTAACTCTGGTGACCGGCGACAAAGATCTGCTGGCTCTGCAGGGGCAGGAAAAGGCACTGGGCATGAATTTCAATAGTATGTCCGGCCGCAACTGGCTCGATCTGCATCCGCTGCCGGTTCAGGCGGCTGCCAATGATGCGAATACATCAGTGCCAAGCATGTTTACCCTGCGCCAACCGGTTTTGGGCTAGGTAATTTATTACATTATTATTCACGAATAATTCTTTGATTTATCGAAGAATTACAGGCGGCATCGGACGCAGCTTAAACGCATGTGATACTTGAATTTCATACGACAATCATTTGATTTATCGGCCTTAAGTATCCACAAACTGTGGCGGGATCTTCCGGCTGCAAGAAATCACTTTAACCGTCATTTTCTGCTCCATGATCTTGCTTCATTAATTTGCTTCACATGAAACAGCGCCGCGCCATCTTGACCCCGCCCTGTTCCGCGGATAGGCTTTGGGTATTCACAGGAGAGTTACGGATGAGCACCCTCGACGAAGCCCGCAAGGCCAAGACCAAGGTCGGCAAATTACTGGCCAGCGCCTTCAACCGCGCCGCAAAAAATCCCGTGAACGGCATCGGCATCAGCAACGTCAAAGACGATTATCATGTGACCGTCCGGCTGGAACGTCAGCCGACGCCCGAGGAAACCGCCAACCTGCCGCGCGAATGCGATGGCGTTGCAGTGAAATACAAAATCACCGGCCCGATCGTCGCCCAGTAAGCTTCTATTCTTTTTGCGGTAATGCCTTCACGGTGCCTTCGGCCCCGTCGATGCTCAGCCACAACTTGCCCTGTTTTTCGGAAAGCGTCTGGATGTCGCGCAGGAAATCCTGCCCGATGCCGGTGACACAGGGGATGCCCTGTTCCCGAGCCACG
This sequence comes from Alphaproteobacteria bacterium, assembly GCA_020853455.1. Lineage (GTDB taxonomy): Bacteria > Pseudomonadota > Alphaproteobacteria > Micavibrionales > UBA2020 > JAPWJZ01. The sequence goes on from JADYYV010000185.1 coordinate 12,373, forward strand.
GTGCAGGCATGGGACAGCGCCCCGCCTTCGGCGAACAGCAGACCATAGGCATGGGGGAACAGCTCGACTGTTTCCGGCCGTGCGCGGGGAAATACCAGAATAGGGAATTCGGACGGATCAAGCGCGGAGAGGCGCGCCTCGGCGTTTTTCAGGATAATCGCCCTGCCCGTCACCTGCCCGCCGCAAACGGGCAGGCCCTTCCATTCGGTCGCCGCGGGCTGAGGGGTTTGTGCCGTGGGCACAGGGGCGGCTTCATCCGGCTTGTCCCAGAAAAAGGCCGGCGTGTCGGGCTCGACCGACCTTGCAGGGCGCGGCGGGAAGATTTCCAGCCAGGCAGATGATAACTGTGTGCGGCGTTTCTGGATGCCCTGGATCTGCATCATCGTTTTCCGGACCGTAAAGGGTGATTTGTCGGGTGCCGCCAGCCATTGCGCGAATTCCTGCGGGCTGCCCGACGGCAGACGCTGCATCAGCGCCTGCAGCGCAAGGCCCAGCGCCGTGCTTTCCAGCAGTTTCGCATCGCGCCCCTGCGGCAGCGGCGATTTGCAGGCGTTATCGACGTATTTTTCGATGCGCCACTGGCTTTTGACCAGCGCGAAGGTGCGCAGCAGGTTGTTGCGCTGCGTATAGGTCCAGCCGCCGCCGCGTTCCGTCACATACATCCAGCCGCAGCTGACCGTTTCGACGATCTCGCTCCAGTTCACGTAAGGAACGGTTTTGTACCAGCTGACCAGCGGCCCGCGCGACGGCGGCAGCGCCAGCACATCCAGCGCGCGCGACCAGATGGACTGCGCGTTGGTCGGGTCATATACGTCTTCCAGCAGCTGCTGTTCCTGCGGCGTAAAGCTCGACGGCAGCGAAGCGTCTTCGGAAAACTTCATCCAGAGCGTTTTCAGCACAATCAGTCCCCGCGTGTCAGCAAATGAACGCCGCCATAGGCCGTGAAGTCATGGGGCGTTGTAATATATAACACATCGCGATCGAAAACGGGAGCGGCATAGCCGCCCTGCGGTTTCTTGATCCGGCGGATTTCCGTGCCGTCTTCGGCATTACGGATGGAAATAACCCCGTCCGATGTCATACCCGCCAGCAGGGGCGGTGTGCTGTTGGCGCGCAGGCCTGCGGGGGCAAGGAATTCCGTGCCCTGCTTCACATGCCACAGCTTGCTGCCGTCCTTGATATTGAGTGCGATCAGGTCGCCGCTTTTCAGCGTATGGATCACGATCCCTTTATCCGCCAGCACGGCGGCTTCCGGCAGCGGCATGCCCGGCAGATTGACCGACCAGATAATTTTTCCATCTGTGCCGACCGCATGTGACCATCCCTTGTCATCCGCTTTCTGCGGCCCGACCTGCCCGACAGCCGTCGTCAGAAGGATGCGATCCGCGCCGCCCATCTGCGGTGATCCCATCGTGTTACCGGGCAAGGTCGTTTTCCATTCTATATCGCCGTCATCGGGATCGAGCGACGACAATTCCGCGCCCACTTTTTTTTCGTCCGGCTGGGCGGAGATATAAAGATGGTCGTCATGCAGCAGCGGCGTCGCATCGGTATGCCCGATTTTATTGCGCCACAAAACCGCGCCGTCTTTCATGTCGAGCGCCCAGATGCCTTCCTCCCCCGCGCAGGTCCACAAACGGCGGTTTTTCGCATCCAGCGTCGTTTGCGATTCAACATGGCTGCGGAATTGACGTTCCCATACCGACTTGCCGTCGGGCAGCGAAAAGGCGGTGAGCGAGGCGGATGGCGCGGTATGCAGACCTTCCCCCACAAACGCCATATCCTTCAGCACGGCGGCATTGGTGAAGATCGGCTCTTTCTTTTTCAGCGACCATGCCAGCTTGCCGTCGGCGCGCGCATGGGCATCCAGCGTCGCTTCAAACGTGCCCAGCAAAATCAGGTCGCCCGCGATGACGGGCGATGCCAGCGTTTCGTTCTTGGTTTTGACCGACCAAAGTTCGGAAAATGAATCATACTTCTGGTCGGCGGGCGCAGCGGCGTTGCCGTGCGTTTCCAGTTTGGACATATCCGCCGCCGCCAGCAGGCGCGACCCTTCCGCTTCGCTGGGTTTTTGCGTATGGCTCCAGACAACCGTCGCGCCAGCCGCGATAAAACAGACCGCCGCGAAACCGAGTATCTTGCGGCGATGCCGCGACCAGAACGCCGCCTGCGACGCCCCCGCAACCGCGCCCACGGCGGTGAGCAGCCACGGCAAAATCTCCACCATCGGGATCAATGCGGGAAAGATATAGAGACGTCCGGAAAGACGCGGAAAAGGCGGGACGGTTTTCTGGTCGATCATGCGAAATACTCCCTGTTCCACCATAAGACGATTCTGGGCGGCGGATCCTTGGCGCGGATATAGTGATATATGCAGCGCAGATTGGCAACGTGCAAGCGGCTGATATCTGTCGGGTTTTGGAACTTATTAATTAGCCTATTGACTAAATGATGAAGTGGGCGCGATAATAGATTATTAGCCGTTTAGCTAAATAATGGTATGCCCGCATGACCGGTAAAATTGAAATCCTCTACGACGACCAATGCCCCGTCTGCCGCGGCTATTGCACGAAGGTGCGGTTGAAGGAAGATGCACATGAAATCACGCTGACCGACGCGCGAAAGCCCGGCGCGCTGATGGAAGAAGTCACCGCGCAGGGGCTCGATATCGACGAAGGCATGGTCGTCAAAATCGACGGAAAAATATATTACGGCAGCGAAGCGATGCGCGTGCTGGTGCCGCTGACGAAGGCCGGCCGCGTTCAGCGCCTGCTATTCGGCACCAAAAACCTGTCGGCAGCCGTCTATGGCTTTTGCAAGACCGTGCGCAACATTTTGCTGCGCGCCCTGCGCATCCGTAAAATCGACAACCTCAAAGATCCTCGATATCGCAGTTGAGCGAATACCCCACGCCGCGCACGGTTTGTATCAGCTCGCTGGCGCCCAGCTTTTTGCGGATGCGCGCGACCTGGATGTCGATCGCGCGGTCGCCGACCTCGAAATCCCCCGCCCGCGCGCGGTCGAGCAGTTGTTCGCGGGACAAGACACGGTGCGGCGCATGTACCAACGCCTCCAGCAGACGGAATTCCATCGGCGTCAGGTCGCAGGATTTGCCGTCGTCACCGAAAACCTGAAACCTTGCGGAATCAAGCGTATGCGCACCGAAGCGTGTGCGGCGCGGCGCATCATGAGTATTTGGCGCGGGCCTGCCGCGATAGCGGCGGATGCCGGCCTTGACGCGCGCCGACAGCTCTTTCATCTCGAACGGCTTGGCCAGATAGTCATCCGCGCCCATTTCCAGCCCCACGACCTTATCGACCCATGCAGCCTTGCCGCTGATGACGATCACGGGCGCGTCTGTCACCGCGCGGATGCGGGAAATCAGCGCAAGCCCGTCGGCATCCGGCAGCATGAGGTCGAGCAGGATAAGATCGGCACGCTTCACATGCAGTATCTTCATGGCTTCCGAAGCGCAGGACGCGTTGAACACGTCATACCCGTCGAGTTCCAGATTTTCGCGGATCGTTTCGCGCAAGGACTCATTGTCGTCGATGACCAAAACCGTCGGCTGGCTCACGCAAGAAAACTCCGCACGGTTTTTTCCAGCTGGTCGATATCCAGCGGCTTGGGCAGCACCGCGTCCGCGCCCAGTTTTTTCGCCAGTTGCAGGAAGTCGGCCGATTTGGTGCGCCCGCCGCCGGAAATGGCGATCAGGCGGATGGCGGGGTGGCGGCGGCGCAGTTCCATGATCACCTCCAGCCCTTCCTTGCGGGGCATGATGATGTCCGTGATTACCACCTGCGGCGCGCAGGTGCCCGCGTCGATCATCGACAGCGCCTGCTGCCCGTCTGCGGCGACATCCACCTTGAATCCGCATTCGGCAAGATTTTCGCACAGCACGTCGCGGACCTGGTCTTCGTCATCCACGATCAGGATGCTTGTTCTATGTGGCATGGTTTACCTCCTTGTTTGTCAGCGGTTCGCGTGCCTGCGGCAGGTAGATGCGGAAGGTCGTGCCGCGCCCGGCCTCGCTATCGACCTCGATATGGCCGCCTGTCTGGCGGATAAAGCCATAAACCATCGCAAGCCCCAGCCCCGTGCCCTCTCCCGCAGGCTTGGTCGTGAAGAACGGCTCGAAAATGCGTTCCCGCACATGTTCGGGCATGCCTGTGCCGGTATCGGCAATCGATATCAAGACATGACTGATGTCGTTGAAAACGACCGGCCGCGCCGATATCGTCAGCGTGCCGCCCTGCGGCATCGCGTCGCGCGCATTGACGGATACATTGATAACGGCGTTTTCCAGCAGAGTCGCATCGACATGCACGGGCCGCATTCCCTGCTCCGCCGTCAGCACAAGGTTGATCCCCTTGCCCAGCGTGCGTTCCAGCAACGTCACCGTATGGGCCAGCGCCGCGCCGATATCGACGGTCGCGCTTTTCAATTCCTGCTGCCGCGAAAAAACCATCAGGTGCCGCACAAGATCCGCGCCGCGCTGTGCCGCGCTTTCGACCGCATCGACCTTGGGCGCGATCGCCATGCCCTGCGCCGGCGGTATTTCGGCAAGACGGCGGCGCATCATGCGCGTGTTGCCGAGGATGACGGTCAAAAGGTTATTGAAGTCATGCGCGATACCGCTGGTCAGCTGCCCGACGGCGTCCATTTTCTGCGCCTGCCGCAATTTGTCCTCCGCGCTGTGGCGGGCCCTTTTCAAGTCGAAAATCTCGCGCGCCTTCGACAGGGCGATCAGGACGGACGGGCCGGTGATATGGTCTTTGACGATATAATCATGCGCGCCCCAGCGCAGCGCCTCCGCCATTACTTCTTCGCCGCCCTGCCCCGTCAGCATCACGAAAGGCGCCGGCATCTGGTCGTTGGCGATGTCGTAAAAAACCTGCAACAGCGACGTGCCTTCCATATCGGGCAGGCGGTAGTCGACGAACACGCAATCAAAGCGCCGTTCGCGCAGCAGCGCGATGCCGGCGGCGCCGGTATCCGCCTCGTGCACGTCGGAATTCAATGCTGCCGACAGCAAATGGCGGCGGATCGCCATGCGGTCCGTCGCGTCGTCGTCAATCACCAGCACCTGCAGCCTTTCCGCCACGCGCGGTCCCCCCAATGGTTCTTTCACCATTTTTAGGGATAAACTTTTACAATTCATGAAGGGCTGGCGAGACAGCCGGTGTTTCAGGCGGCGCGCCCGCATACGCCGCGCTTCACGCCGGACGGAAAGAAAAGCGGGATGACGCCAGGCCGCATATGCAGGTATGGCGCATTATTTTATTGTCGTGTTTTTTTTACACCGGCCTGCCCAGCATGTCTTCCATCGACAGGCTGCGGCGCGATACGCTCAGGTCGGACTGGTCGGCCAGCACCGCCGCGCCGGAGATATAGCTGAACCCCGCCGCGATCACGGCGCAGAGCGCCGCGCGCGTCGATACGCCGTCCGCCATCGCCGCGCAATTGATGCCGCCCACCTTGTCGGCGAAGCGGTTGATGAGCCCGATGATCGCGTTTTCGTCGAGGTCTTCCGTCGTGAAATTCACCACGCAGGCGTGAAGCGCTCCCCGCGCCGCGCCGTCCAAATTCGTGCCGCGGATATCGGAGGCCAGCGCGACCGCGCGGCACAGCCCGCGCATGTCGTTTTGCAGCAGTTGCAGACGCTGTTTCGACGCGTAGGACGGGATGTTGTCCAGCTGCAGGACGATGAAGGACCGCTGCGCTTCCGGAATACGGCGCAGCAGGCTCAGGTAATGGCCGCGAAAGGGATAGGCGTTCAGGGTGTCATAGCTGACCGGCACCACCACGACCGATTTTTCGCCGCGTGCCTGCAGGTATTCCAGCGACTGCGCCGCCTTGACGAGCAGGCCAAGATCGTCGGAAGCCTCCTGGTCGGAGGTGGCGTTCTGTCTGCGGGTCGCGCGGACGATATAGCCGCAAAGGTATTTCTTCTCGACATTCCAGATCGGGCGGAAACTGACGACGATATTTTTGCTGAGCGCCTCTAGCCCAGCATTGTCGAGCGTGATGCGGACGGGTCTTTGCGCCTGTGTTGATGTTACCGTGTTCATCATGTCCTGCCCCGCCTTCCGTGTTGCATAATACAATAATGCGCCAGGCGTATTGCTGCAGGTTTTCGCGATTGTTTCTGCCGTGTTTCAGAAAGAAATGCGGATATTTTGCAGTATCTTCAGGGGCTTGATTCAGGCGGGCTTGCTGTCGCCGGCGAAGAAATTGACGACAACGCCGATTCCGCGGGCTTGCTGCAGGTCGTCATAATAGAAATGCATATGCACCTGTTCGGTGTTTTTCAGCAGCGGATTCTCGTCGGGTCGCGGGATAAAGGGGAAGCCCATTTCGGTCTCGAACCCTTTTTCGTTCAGGTACGCCTTAACCTTGCTGCAAACGATATTGGCGATTTCGCAGGCGATGTCGTTCTGCACGGGATTGTTGGCGAGGTACTCCTTGGTGAAAATCAGCTCCGCCGCCTGCAGCAGCAGACCGATATCGAAGCGAAAGCAGAATTCCACATCGACATTCGCCTGATGCAGCTTGATCGAGGCATAGACGCTGCCCTTTTCGGAATGGATTTTCTGCGCAAGGTCGCCCGCCGTGATTGACTGTCCGAACATGCTGTTGAACGTCTCGACGACGCCGTCGCTGACGACCTTTGAAATCTCTGCGCGCTCGGCGTCGATATCCTGAGGTGAAATGGGTTTCATGTTTCGCGATCAGCCCGTCTTTGACGCGCGGTTGCTTTCGATCCATGCCAGCACGCGTTCGATCTTTTCCTTGAACGTCGCGGGCGCGATCGGCTTGGTGATATACATGGTGGCGCCCGCCTTCAAGGCTTCGCGCGTATAGCGTTCCTGGCTTTCGGCAGTGACCATCACAAAGGCGATATGGTCGTATTGCCTGTCTTCGCGGTATTCCTGCATCAGCGTGTAACCGCTTTTGCCGGGCATGTTCCAGTCGAGAAAAACGATATCATAGGCGGCGACGGATATCTTTTCCTGCGCCTCGTTGCTGTTGTTGGCGGAATCGATATTCTTGAAGCCCATATTGACCAGCTGCATCTCGATAAGCTTGCGGACGACGACGTTGTCATCGACAAGCAGGACGCGCAGATCGGGAATATTCACGGCAGTCATACCATTACCTCTTCCGTCCAATATATAAGGCAAATGATAACAAATAGTTAACCTTTGCCGCTTTGCGGAAATCAGACCGCTTTTAAACGCTGCGACTGCGCCCTGCGTATGACAAAACGCAGCAAAAACGCAGCCCCGATAACCTGCAGGGCGACAGGCGCAAGGCTGTCACCGAATTCCTTCAACGGCAGGGGGTAATAGGCTGCCAGAGACCTGACGACAGGGGGCGCCTCCACATCCACGTTCTGGCCATACATATAGCGCTGCACCCAGCCCGTCAGGCGCAGGTCCAGCTTGTTGGGCATCAGGGCGAAATGCAGGGTGGGCAGCATGGTATAGACCAGCACGTAATAAAACAGCACCTTGAACCCCGCATGGCGGGTGCCCTTGCCGCCGATCAGCGCGTGGATCATCAGGCCGTCGCGGATGACGAACAGCATCGCCGCGAGCATGAACGCCGCCAGCGCGTCAAAGCTCATGAACCGGCCCGTCGCCGGCACGTTACCAAGCGTGATGACATAGCAGAACAGGATAAAGGGGATGGTGACCACCCATTTATGCGTATCCTCGAACGCGCGCCGGAAATTGCCTTCGCGCAGGCTGTTGAAAAAACGGGCATATTTGCGGCCGTCCGACGCCTCGAACAGCATCACCGCATAGGCCAGCACCAGCGCCACCACAAACAGCGCCATCAGGTGCGTGTAGTAAAACGCATTGCCGGGGCTGGCAAAGCCGCGCAGATACATCAGCAGGGACGCGACAAAGGCGATCCATGCCACCGGATAAGTGCGGTGCATCAGTTCCGACCGTGCGATGCGGTAACTGCCCAGCAGCGCCCAGCCCAGGAAAAACAGCATCGTCCATGTCACGAATTCGGGGCTGGCGTATTTCGTTTCGTACCACGTCACCGTGCGGGTGGCCGCAAAAGGGGAGCTATAGCTGGCCAGTTTCGGCGCCACTTCCTGCCCGAGCGTAAAGACCGTCCACGCCACGACCATGCCCAAAAGGAACGACCCGCTGCCCCGCGGGATGCGCTTTTTGCCCATTTTTCCGGCAAAGCTGGTCATGTCGATAAAGCTGACCAGAAAAGCGACCGCCTGCCCCGCCAGACCCGCCATGATCATGTAGAAAATCACATAGCCGTCATTCGCATCCGCCCAGTTGTCGCCGCGCGGGTTGAGCGCGCTGCTGTAATTGCCCGCGCCTGTCACTTGGGTATAGGCGTAGTAAAAGGGGATCAGCGTCAAAAGCCCGACATACCAGGCATAGGACGTTGCGCCCGCAAGCTTGCCGGCGGCCAGCTGGAACGGCGAGATCGACGACATGCGCTGGAAATCCCAGGTGTTGCTGCGCACTTCTTCCTGCAGCGCGACCGCCGCCTCGTACGTGCCCCAGACGCAGACGACGATGAAATAAAACCATTTCGCGCCCGACAGCAGCAGCTGCATGGCATAGTCTTTTTCGAACAGCATGGCCGCGACGGTTTTTTCAATGCCGCCCTTCGTCTCGCTGCCGTCGGGCAGCAGGTTCAGGCAGATCATCGAGCAGATGACAAGGAACACCGGCGCCGCGACCAGACGGAACGGCGATATCTTGAGCCAGAGATTGCGGTGGAATTCAGGGGTAAAAACGTAATTCATGATACGGCGTTCCTGTTGGTGGCATCGGTTTTAAGCGCAAAGCGAAGAAAAACAAAACAGGCGAGCACCGCCTGCAGCAGCGGCATGGACAGCGTCGCCATCCATTCATCGGCGCGGTGCGGATAGAAAATTTCCTGCACCTGCGGCAGCTCCAGATAGCTGAACATCGACCTGCGCAGTTGCAGCGTCGTGCCGGATGCCGCGAGGAAAATGACCGGCAAAACGGCATAGGCCATCACGAAATAAAGCGGCACGGCGAAGGCGGCGCGCTTGCGCTGCGTATTATGCAGCGTATGGACGGCAAAACCGTCACGCACCGCGAACAGCAGCGCGGCCACGGCGGCAGGGCCGAATCGCGCGCTGGCGAACTGCTGCGACATCAGGCACAGGCCGACCAGCAGGCCCGCCGTTAATACGACGTAAGGCAGCGTCGTGATCCAGAGCGGCGTGTTTTCGAACGCCCTGCCCCATGCGCGCGCCCGCAGGCTTGCGCCCAGGCGTTCGTATTTGCGCCGGTCGGACGATTCCGACAGCAGCGTCGCATAGCCCAGCGTGAAGCAGACGGAAAATGCGCACAGCGCGGGCGGGATCAGGTTGACGGGCTTGAATTCGCCCAGCAGGTAGGCTGGGCTGCGCGCAAAGATGCCGGAAATGGCGATTGTCACGGACGGCACAAAAACCATCCAGACCCAGGGCCACATCCGATACATCAATTCGGCGCGCACCATGCGATAGCATCCCACCGCCGCCCAGAAAATAAAAAAAGTCAGCCCGCAGGCCGTGGATTCCAGGCCGTCGAAATATTCGTTGTACCATTTCAGGTACGAATACGGGATGCCGGTCTGCAGCGCGTTCATCGCATAGGCGCGCGTCATGTAAAACGCGACGATGATGCCCGCGATGCAGGGAAAGATGCCCGCGCCGCCGCCCTTGACCGCGCCGTGCCGCGCGCGCGCCGCAAAGGATGACATGCTGAACAGGAACGCGACCAGATGCCCCGCGATACCCGCCGCCAGCATGTAGAACATCGCATAAATTTCCGGCCGCAGCGGCACATCAAATGTTGTGCGATAGACCGCCATGCACATCAGGCCGACATACCAGACATAGGCCGTGGAACCGAACACCTTGCCAAAAACAAGCTGCAGCGGCGAAATGGCGGATACCTTCTGGTAATCCCAGGTGCGCGAACGAATTTCTTCGTCCATCGCCGTGGATGCCTCGTAACTGCCCCAGACCATGACAACCAGTACGAACAGGTAAAAGATGCCGATCTTGAGCGCGTCGTTCATGCGCAGGCCGATGCCCAGATCGCCGCCCGCGATCCCCCACATGACCAGCAGCAGCAGCGGCGCCGCCACCATTTTAAACGGCGGGCATTTCGTCCATATCTGCCGGTGGAATTCGGGCGTGACGAAATACGTCATCTGGCTATTTCCTGCCGCTGGTAACGTCCATATAGGCATCCTGCAGCGTGTGCTGCGTGGTGGTGAAACTGAACACCGGCACGTTATCGGTCATCAGCTTGCGCAGCAGGCCCTGCTGTTCTTCTTCGGTGCCGCTGAATTCGGCGACGACGACGTTGTTTTCCGTGCCGGTCACCTTCAGGTTGGGCACGCGCTGCAGCATGTCCATATGCGACACGCCCAGATTGGCGATGCCGATGCGCAGCACGCGCACGGTTTTCGCCGCGTATTCCTGCAACTGCACCTGCTGTGCGACGCGCCCGTCCTTGATGACAAGCATGTCGGTGCAGTAATCCTCCAGCTCGGTCAGAATATGCGACGACACGATGATGGTTTTTCCCTGCGCGCGCAGACCGCGGATCATCTGCGACAGCGCGATCCGCGCATCCGGATCCATGCCCGATGCCGGTTCATCGAGGATCAGCAATTGCGGATTGTGGATAAGCGCAAGGCCGATGCCGAGGCGCTGGCGATAGCCGCGCGACAAGGTGCCGGCTTTTTCCTCCAGCCTTGCGGTGATACCCACCTGCTCCGCCACTTCGGCGACGCGCTTGGGCACTTCCGACGCCGGGACTTTCTGGCACCATGCCATGTAGGTCAGGCATTGACGCAGGCTGAGCCCGTCGTAAAGCCCGAAGAAATCCGACAGGTATCCGGTCATGTGGTGCACGTCGCGCGGGAAATCCGCCGCGTCCTTGCCGCCGATCGTGACCTTGCCGCTATGCGCGCGGTCCAGCGCCGCGATGCAGCGCAAAAGCGTCGTCTTGCCCGCCCCGTTCGGCCCCACCAGCGCGGTCACGCTGCCTTCGTTGATGGTAAATGAAATGTCGTGCAGCACACGCTTGTCCGGGTAATCGAAATTCAGTTTTTCGACTTCGATCATGGCGATTGTCATATTCAACACCCTTTGCGAGTTAACGGTGCAATGCTAGCCCAGTTAAAGCCCTTATAGAATAAAAGTTTTTGGCGCGCGGCGCGGGTCATGATATTAAAAACCATGTCCTCAGGCCTTGTGATTCAAACCGTCAGCAAGACGTTCCCGTCGCCCACCGGTCCGGTGCGCGCGGTCGACAATGTATCCCTCACGATCCAGCCCAACGAATTCTTCACGCTGCTCGGTCCTTCCGGCTGCGGCAAGACGACGCTGCTCCGCATGATCGCGGGGCTCGATATCCCCACCTCCGGCAGCATCCTGCTGGACAATCAGGACATCGCGCCGCTTCCCGCCTACCAGCGCCCCGTGAACACCGTGTTCCAGAGCTACGCGCTGTTCCCGCACATGACGGTCACCGACAACATCGCCTTCGGCATGAAGATGCAAGGTAAGCCGAAAACCGAAATCGACAAGGCCGTGAAGGAAGCGCTCGCGCTCGTGCGGCTCGATGACAAAGGGGAGCGCATGCCCGCGCAGTTGTCGGGCGGCCAGCAGCAGCGCGTCGCGCTCGCCCGCGCGCTTGTCAACCACCCGAAAATTCTCCTGCTCGATGAATCCCTCTCCGCGCTTGATTACAAGCTGCGCAAGGAAATGCAGATCGAGCTGAAACGCCTGCAGCGCGAAACCGGCATCACCTTTATTTTCGTGACGCACGACCAGGACGAGGCGCTGTCGATGTCCGACCGCATCGCCGTCATGGAAAAGGGCAATGTCGCGCAGATCGGCACGCCTCAGGAAATCTACGACAGGCCTGCCACGCGCTTTGTGGCCGATTTCATCGGCATCTGCAATTTCGTCAAGGCGTCCAGCCTTGGCCTGAACGACAATTGCGATATCGGCTTCCGCCCCGAAGACGCGTCGTTCACCGTCGGGCGCGGCATGGGCAAGGGCAATATCCGCCACATCAATTACCGCGGCGCTGTCACGCATTACATCATCGAGCTGGAAGGCGGCGAAACAATCACGCTGTCCGAAGACGATCCGCAGAATGTCGAAGTGAATGACGCGGTGTCGCTGGTCATCCCGCCGGAGAGGCTGATACGATGCACGGCGTAAGGAACGCGGCACCCTGGCTGCTGTCGCCTTTCCTGATGATCATGGGCGTGTTCTTTGCCGCCCCGCTGCTCCTCGTCGTCGGTTATTCCTTCATGACCGCGCATTATCCGGGCGGCGTCGAATTCCCGCTGACACTGGATGCTTACGTCAAGATTTTCTACGACACCGATTTCGACGGTAACAAGGTGTTCGACCCCAGCTTCCTGCTGATCTGCTGGAAATCGCTGAAGCTCGCGGGGCTTTGCACCATCCTCTGCCTGCGGGCAGGTTTTCCGATGGCCTATTTCATGGCCACGCGCCCGCCGCAGCAGCGCAATTTGTGGATGATGCTGGTTACGATCCCCTTCTGGACGAACCTTCTGATCCGCACCTATTCATGGATCCTGATTTTGCGCGACGAGGGCCTCGTCAATAACATTTTGATGTCCACCGGCATCACCTCCAGCCCCATCACGCTGATGTGCAGCGATTTCGCCGTCGGCCTTGGCCTACTTTACAGCTACCTGCCCTTCATGGTTCTGCCGATCTATGCCAATCTTGAACGCATGGACTGGCGGCTGGTGGAGGCGGCATCCGACCTTTACGCCACCCGCTGGCAGACCCTGCGCAAAGTGACCATTCCGCTAACCATGCCGGGCATTCTGGCGGGCAGCATCCTTGTCTTCATCCCCTCCATCGGCTCCTTCCTCGCCCCGCAATTGCTGGGCTGCGGGCAGCAGATGATGCTGGGCAACAAGATCGAGAACCTGTTCGGACAGGGCGGCGACTGGCCGTTCGGCTCGGCGGCGTCGGTCGCGCTGATGATTATCGTCATGATCGGCCTGATGATCATGTCGCGGCGCGGCGGCATCAAGGAGCTGGTGTAACATGGCGGCATCCACCTCCCCTTCCCGCCTGCCCGGTGTTGCGACGACGGCCTATCTCAGCCTCGCCTTCCTTTATATTCCCATCCTCGTCGTCATTTTCTTTTCCTTCAACGCCAACAGCCTGATTACCGTCTGGCACGGCTTCACGACCGACTGGTATGTAAAGGCCTACGAAAACGAAGACCTGCGCCGTGCGACGTGGAATTCGATGATCGTCGCCGTCGGCGCGACCTTCTTCTCGACCGTCCTTGCCCTGATGGCGGCGATGGGTATGCGCGGGCGTTTGCCGCGCGGGCTTGCAGGAACGTCGCAGATGATGATGACCCTGCCCTTGCTGATCCCCGAAATCGTGATCGCGATTGCGACGATGTCTTTCTTTTCCATCATCCTGCGCTCGGAATTCATGGCGGGCACGGCATTCCTGAAACTGGTCGATCAATACCCGCTGACGCAGGTGCTGATCGCGCATACCGTTTTCTGCGTGCCCTTCGCCTATTCCCCCATCCGCGCCCGCATCGAAACGCTGCCGCCGTCATTATTCGAGGCGGCGGCCGACCTTTACGCGACGCCGTGGCAATCCTTCCGCCGCGTAACGCTGCCCTTGATGATGCCGGGCGTCACTTCGGGCGCGATGCTGGCCTTTATCACGTCGCTTGACGATTTCATCATTACGCAAATGGTGGCCCCGCCCGGCGCGATGACGCTGCCCGTCTATATCTACAGCATGGTGCGCAAGGGCATCACGCCGGAGATCAACGCCGTATCGGCCATTTTGCTCGTGATTTCAATTCTGCTCGTGGTATCATCTTACGTCATCAATCAAAGGAAGGCCTCCTGACATGAAACTCAAATCATTCCTCCTCGCCATCTCCGCTGTTGCCCTGCTGTCAGGCAGCGCCGTATTCGTTTCGGGCGCGGCCCGCGCGGAAGAAAAGCAAAAGCTGTTCATCTACACTTGGGACACCTACAAAAACGACGACCTGTTCAAGCAATTTGAAAAAGAAACCGGCATCGATGTCGTGACCGACATCTATTCCAGCAACGACGCGCTGATCGCGAAAATCAAGGCGGGCGGCGCCTATGACATCGTCATGCCGTCGGGCCCCTATATCCCGCTGCTCGCCGGCGAAAAACTCCTCCAGCCGCTGCCTGCCGACCTGCAGGCGATGGGGGAGAAAATGGCGACCAACGTGAAAAACCCGGGCTTCGACCCCAAAAACGAACATTCGCTGCCGCTGTTTTACGGCACGACCGGCATCGCCGTGAACACGAAACTGGTCAAGGAAGATGTCACCAGCTGGTCGCAATTCTTCACGCGCCCTAAGGATGAAAAGAAAACCCTCGGTGTGCTGGATGACACCGGCACGGTCATGGACATCGCCGCGATCCAGCTGGGCCGCCCCTATTGCGAAGACAACCCCGACACCTACAAGGCGATTCAGGCCCTGCTGCTTGCCCAGAAACCTTTCGTGAAGGTCTATGGCGCGACGGGTTACATTGAACGCATGGCGGCAAGCGACGTTGCGATGCAGATGGCATGGAGCGGCGACGCCTACCTCGCCCGCAAGCAGAACAAGGACATCAAATACGTCTATCCGAAAGAAGGCGTCGAGGTGTGGATCGACAACCTCGCCATCCCCTCGACCTCCAAAAACCCGGAGAACGCGAAGAAGTTCATCGAATTCGTGCTGAAGCCTGAAAACCTGGCGCAATACGCCGAATTCTCGGGCTACGTCCCCTCGCTCGATGCCGCAAAAGACCTGATGCCGGCCGAGATCAAGGACGCGCCCGAATTCAACATCCCCGCAGGCCTGAATGCGCCCGTTTCCGCAACTTGCGCGCCCAAGGTCGTCAAGAACCAGCAGAAAATCTGGGACCGGGTGCTGAAATGAGCAGGGGAGTAGTCGTCGCGACTGCTGCCCTTGCCGCGATTGCTGTTGTGATAGCGGCGGGTCTGCTTTACAAACGCCCGTCGCAAACGCTTCAGTTTTACACCTGGGATACATACGAAGCACCCGAGCTGTTCGCAGCGTTCGAGAAGAAGACCGGCATCAAGGTCGTCGCCACGCTGTTCTACAGCAACGACGACCTTGAGGCCAAACTGAAGGCCGGCGGCCAGTACGACCTCATTACGCCGTCCGGCAACTATATTTCGCGCCTCGCAAACGCCAAGCTTCTGCAACCTTTGCCGGAAAAGGTGAGGCTGCATGCGCAAATGCTGTCACGCAACGTGCAAAAGCCCGCTTACGACCCCGACTACACCTGGTCGCTGCCGCTGTTTTACGGCACGACCGGCATCGCCGTAAACACGGGGCTGACAAAGGAAAAAATCACCAGCTGGGAGCAGATCCTGCGCCGCCCGGCGGGCGAAAAAGAAAGCATCGGCATGCTGGGCGAAGAATCCTCGACGCTGATGGCGATCACCTCGATCGCCGCCGGCGCGCGCAACTGCGACCCGTCTCCCGCCGTCCATGCGCGGCTGGAAGCCATGCTGAAGGCGCAGAAACCTTTCGTCAAGACCTATAAGGCCGAGGCTTATTTCGAGCATCTTGCCGCGGATGACATCACGTTCCAGATGGCCTGGAGCGGCGACGCCTATATCGCGCGCCAGAAAAACCCGAAGATCGAATACGTCTATCCGCGCGAAGGCGTGGAGCTGTGGCTTGACACGCTGGCGGTGCCGGCATCCTCGCGCAACCTGCCGGCCGTGATCGCCTTCGTCGATTTCATCATGGATCCCGCCGTGCTGGCGAAATACACCGTCGTATCGGGTAATATCCCGTCTATCGACGCCGCGCGCGGCTTCCTGCCCCAGGAATTCCGCGATGCGCCCGAATTCAACATCCCGCTGACCACCAAGGCACTGGTATCGGAGGCCTGCAACCCCGACGTCGTCGAGGTTTACAACCGCATCGCAGGGAGCATCGCGACCAAATAATCGCGGCCTGAACCGATGAAAAAAATACTGGTCATCGGCGGATACGGTTTTTTCGGCAACATCATCACGCGCCGGCTGGCGGCCGATCCCGCCATCCGCGTCGTTATTGCGGGCCGCGACGCGGAAAAATGCCGCGCGCTGGCGGCGGAGCTGCAAAAATCGCCCAATCTGCCGCTTTATCATGTGCTGGACCTGTCCCGCGACCTGCCCGCCGTGCTGGAGCAGGTGAAACCCGACATCGTGATCAATGCGGCAGGTCCCTTTCAGGGGCTGGATTATAAAACGCCCGAAGCCTGCATCGGTTTCGACTGTCATTACATCGACCTCGCCGATGGACGGGATTACGTCGCGGGTATCGGCGCGCTCGACAGGCCGGCGAAAGCGAAAGGCAGGCTTGTCGTCACCGGCGCGTCGTCCGTGCCCTGTCTGACGGCCGCGATCATCGACCATTACCTGCCGGAATTCGGCGTGATACATTCGGTCGATTACGGCATCACGGTCGCGCAAAAAACCCGGATGGGCGCGTCGACCGCCGCCGCCGTGCTGTCCTATGCGGGCAAGCCCTTTACAACGCTGCGCAACAAGAACATGGAAACCGTCCACGGCGGGCTCGGCCTGCATGCGGAAAATTACCCGGAACTTGGCCTGCGCCTGTTCAGCCAATGCGACATCCCCGACCTTGCGCTGTTTCCCGCGCGCTATCCGGCGCTCGAAAATATCCGTTTTTCGGCGGGGCAGGAAATATCGCTGCTGCAGCTGGGGATCTGGAAGCTGTCATTGATGGTGCGGGCGGGAATTCTGGGCGGTCTCGAGCCCCATGCGCAGCGGCTGATGAAGCTGCGCGCGCTTTTCGATATCTTCGGCAGCGACCAAAGCGGGCTGCATATGCGGCTGAAAGGCACCGGCAGAAGCGGAAAACCGCGCGAAACGACGTTTTACATGATCGCCAAATCCGGCCACGGCCCCCATATACCGGCCACCCCCGCCGTATTGCTGGCGCAGGGGCTGGTGCACAATACGATCACCAAGCGCGGCGCGCTGCCCTGCATGGGGCTCATCAGCCTGCCGCATTACATGGCGGCGCTGAAAAACTTCGACATCCACACGATGGAAACGACTACGCCCGCCTGAAAACGCCGGTCTGGTAAAACGTCTCGCCCAGCTGCGGATGCACCATCGAAATGGTAAAGCGGAACGCGCCGTCGCCAAGGTCATCATGGATGACATGCGTTTTGCCGGGCGCAAGGAAATGCGGCAGCGGCAGGCGTTTGCCAAACACCTGCCAGAAATAGCGCGCGCTGACGAAATGCAGGCTGCCGTTTTCGGGATAGACGTCCAGCACCATGCCGAAACCGCCGCCCACGCATTCCATCATCCGGCCCTGTTCGTTCTCCCGCTTGACCGATATCACGACATAGGGCTTGCGGCGCGGATAGAAATAGGTGCGCTGCCAGCAGACGCCGGCATAGCCCTGCACCTTGATCAGCTCGACGCGCATCGGCACGTCTTTACCCTCGTGCGGGGTCAGCGGGTTGCCGATCACGCGGGTAAGATAAGCGAACAGCTTGCCCATTTTCGAGCAGCGGATTTCCTCCATCGACCCCGCATAGACGATGTTCGCGCCCGGCAACGGATCGCGCCGGAAGCGCTCCTGGATGTTGGGGTGCAGGTCGGCCCATTTGTCCTTCAGCAGCCGTTGCAACGACGACACCGGCACGGCGCAAGAGGCTTGCGCTTCGGGTGGCGGCGTGACGTCTTCTGGCGCATTCGGCATGGCGGCCTTGATGGGCAGGGATAAACATGCTATATTTAGATATATAGCTAATAACTAATTATGCCCGATCGGCGGTCGATAATCAACAGGACACAGGGAGGCGTTTGGATTCACATGGAAAAAGTATTCGCCGCCCTCTCCTCCGGCGTCCGCCGCCGCATTCTCGCCTATCTTTCGGCAACCTCCCTGACCGCCGGCGAAATCGCCGCGCGTTTCGACATCACGAAACCGTCGCTGTCGAAACACCTCAGCATCCTTGAAAATGCGGGGCTGGTGAAGGGCGAGAAAAAGGGGCAGTTCATCCATTACAGCCTTGTGCGCGAAAACCTCGTCAACACGCTGAACGGCTTTGTGACCGAAGTCTGCCCCGTCGCGCGCCCCCTGAAAAAAGAGAGCCGCGCGCTGGCCGATATAAAATCGGCCGATAAAAAATCCGGCAAATAATTACTTCTTCGCCGCCTGCGAATTCGGGTTGTTCACCCAGCCGCCGCCCAGCGAACGGTACAGGTCGATCTGCGCGTTCAGCAGTTCGAGTTTCACCGACGCATAGTTGTCGTTGGTCGATAGCAGGCTGCGCTCGGCCTCCAGCATCGTCTGGTAATCGACGGAACCGGCTTCATACAGCCCGCGCGACAGTTCATAGGTCTTCTGCGCTTCCTTGACCGCATCGGCGAAATCGGCCTGACGCGTTTTTGCGGCCTTGACCGCCGACAGCGCGTTTTCGATTTCCTGCAGCGATGTCAGCACGGTCAGGCGGTAGTTTTCCGCCAGCTCCAGCTCGCGTGCCGTCGCACGATCAACGCCCGCCGCGATGCGCCCGCCGTTAAAGATCGGCGCCGCCAGCGATGCCAGCAGCGACAGCGTATTGGTGGCAGGCCCGCCCAGCGGCGACAGCGCCATGCCCACGCCCGCGCCGATATTGACGGTCGGGAAGAACGCGGCGCGCGCCGCCGTGATATCGGCATTCGCGGCGATCAGGTTGGCTTCCGCCGCCTTGATATCGGGGCGCTGCGTCAGGATCGATGCCGGCTGCGTCAGCGGCACTTTTGGCGACGCAATGCCGCCCAATCCCCAGCCCTTGATCTTCATGTCCTGCGGCGCGCGGCCCAGCAGCACCGACAGCGCGTTTTCGGTCGCATTCACCTGGTTTTTCAGCGCCGCGACGGAAGCGCGCGAATTCGACAGTTCGGTTTTCTGGCGCGACACATCGATCGCCGAGGTGGATCCCGCGTCAAACCGCGCCTGCGCTACCTTCAAAACTTCCCCGATGTTTTTCAGGTTCTTTTCCGCGATGCCCTGGCGTTCGCGCAAATTGAGCATCTGGAAGTAAATCTTGGCGACGTCCGACATCACGATCAGGGCCAGCGCGTCATGGCTGTACTGGCTGTTGCGCACCAGCGCCTTGGCCGATTTCACGCCCGCGCGGTTCGCGCCGAACAGGTCGAGTTCGTAGGAAACGTCCAGCGCCGCGCGGCCCGACGACAGCCAGCCGTCGTTATTCGACGCGTTGCGGCGGGTTTCCGTGCCGCCCGTGCTGGCCGACGCATCGACGCTGGGCACAAGGAATGAATCGGCGACCTTCAGCGACGCGCGCGACTGGCGGATGCGGGCCAGCGACTGTTTCAGGTCGAGGTTTTGCGCCAGCGCCTCGGTCATCAGCGCGTCCAGCTCGGCGCTCTTGAAATTGCGCCACCAGTCGGCATTGATGGTCGTGACGCCATCGACGACCTTGTCGCCCTTTTTCCAGCCGGCGGGGATGTTCGTATCCGGCCGCACATAATCGGCGGTGATATTGCATGCGGTCAGCGTGGACAGCATCAAAAGGGCGGCGATGGTCTTTTTCATTTTTTCTTACTCCGTTGACAAGGCAGCGACGGGATCAAGGCGCGCGGCCTTCCTCGCTGGAAGATAGCCGAAAACAAGGCCGGTTAAAACAGCAGAACTGAAGGCCAGTATGGGCGGCAGGGGCGCAAAATTGACGTCCACTTCGAACAACGACACCGCCCAGCCGGCCCCAAAGCCCAAAGACAGCCCCAAAAGCCCGCCGATGATGCAGACGACGGCCGCCTCGATATTGAATTGCAGCATAATATCGCGCATCCGGGCGCCGGTTGCCATGCGGATGCCGATTTCCCGCGTGCGTTCGGTCACGCTGACCAGCATGATATTCATGACCCCGATGCCGCCCACCAGCAGCGATATGGCGGCAACCGCCCCCAGCAGGATGGTGAGGGTATTTTGCGCCGTGGTCGCCATTTCGATAAAAGAAGCCGAATTCATGACGTTGAAATCGACGGTGCGGTGGCGTGCGGTCAGCAGCTGCGTGATTGCGTCCTGCGTTTCCTGCATCGCGTCCATGTCGGATACCTTGACGCTGATGCTGTTCACGTAATTGCCGCCGACAAGGCGCACAAGGCCGGTATTCAGCGGCACAAACACCGCGTCGTCCTGGTCGCCGCCCCAGGGCATCGAGCCTTTTTTCTTTAAAATGCCGATGACTTCGAAGGGGATGTTTTTCACCAGCATGTATTTGCCGATGGGGTCTTCCTCGTTCGGAAATATTTTGCCGATGATCGTCTGGCCGATCACGGCGACCGACGCGTTGCCCTGCATATCGCGGTCGGTGAAGAAATTGCCGCTTTCAATATCCCAGTTGCGCGTGGCGGGCATCGACGGGCTGACGGCGGAAACCGATGTCGCGTAATCGAGATTGCCAAAGCGCAAGGTCTGCCGCCCGCGCCGCTCCGACGTCACGGCCTCGACATTCGGCAGTTCCCCGATGGCTTCGGCGTCGTCGGGCGTCAGCGTCACGATATCGCCGCCGCCCCTGAAACCGGCCATGCCGGGCGACACAAGGATGACGTTCGTGCCCATCGAATTGATCTGGTTCAAAACCTTCTGCTTGCTGCCGTCCCCGATCGCCATCATGGTCACGACGGCGGCGACGCCGATGATGATGCCAAGCAGCGTCAGCATGGTGCGGAACACGTTCGCGCGCAGCGCGCGGAAAGCGGTTTTAAAGGACTCGCCCATTTCGGTCAGCAGGCCGGGTGTGCGCGACAGGCGGATATTGGCGGGCGGCGCATCGCCGCCGCGATCGACCGCGCCTGAATCGCTGGCAATCACGCCGTCATGGATGCGGATGATACGGCGGGCGTTTTGCGCCACTTTTTCGTCGTGGGTAATCAGGATGATCGTGCGGCCTTCGGCATGAAGCTTTTTCAAAAGCTCCATCACTTCGTGACCACTCTGGCTGTCGAGCGCGCCGGTGGGTTCGTCCGCCAGTATCACGGGCGGATCGTTCATCAGCGCGCGCGCAATCGCCACGCGCTGCTGCTGCCCGCCCGATAATTCGCCGGGGCGGTGGTCGAGCCGGTTGCCCATGCCCAGCTGAGAGAGCAAAACCGCCGACCGTTCCAGCCGCTCGCCCTTGGTCATGCCGTCATAGACGCCGGGAATTTCCACGTTTTCCTGCGCGGTTGCGGTCTTGAGCAGGTTATAACGCTGGAACACGAAACCGAATGTCTTGCGGCGCAAATTCGCCAG
>JADYYV010000186.1 GCA_020853455.1 Alphaproteobacteria bacterium
CTGCCGGATGAAATATAGCCGAAATCATAGGCACTGAGGTTGGCCAGCAACGCCATGCCCATATTTGTGGGCGATGTGCGGTGCGCGATGGCCGCAACAGGTGTTTCCTGCATGTTGTCGGGCGGCAGCCAGTTATCTTCCGGTCCGACATAGGTTTCAAAGAACGACCATATTTTCCGGCTGATACGCCCCAGATAGTTGATCTGGGCGGCGCTCAGGCGCGGATCACGGGTCTCCACTGGCTGACTTAATTTCCATGCCGCGGCCGGCAGGAAAAACCAGAGCGCAAGATAAGGCGCAGCCGCAACAAGCGCAGCGGAAGAAACGGTCGACAAATAAATACCAAGAGCCGCGGCGAAAGCGGGTGATATCCAGAACACGCGGCAGGCGCTCAGGATATCCGACTGTTTTTGCGCATTCGAAACGCTCGAAGGATTCCATTCCAACAGCCGCTTTTTAGCGACCAGCATCCGCCAGATAACACGCAAAATGGCATCGGTATGATAATAAGCCTCGTAAGGCAGGCAGAGGAATACAAGCCCCGCATTTCCAAAATGCCTGCTGGTAGAAGCAATCGTACGCAGGAAATGCTGACGCCAGCTGACATCTGACGATTTGCGCGAAAGGTCTAGTATTGAAGCACCCAGCGAAGGGATCAACAGCAAACCGGCCGTCGCAAGGCTCCAGAACAGCGGCGTCGCAGAAAACGCCCAGCCCACTGACAGCATGACAACAAGCGCGAACGGAACGATACTGCGGCGCAAATTGTCAAAAATTTTCCAGCGTGACAGAGCGGATAGAGAATTTCTGACAAGCTTGCCATCGCCTCCCGGCACACGCGGCATCATCCACCGTGCAATTTGCCAGTCTCCGCGGACCCACCGGTGGCGCCGCGCCACATCAGCGCTGTAGCGTGACGGGTATTCTTCGTACAACTGCACGTCACTCAGCAAGCCGCTGCGGGCGTGACAGCCTTCTATCAGGTCATGGCTTAATATGCGGTTTTCGGGGAAACGCCCCTTAAGCGCCTGTTCGAATGCAGCGACATCATATATGCCTTTGCCGACAAACGAACCTTCGTTAAACGCATCCTGATACACATCGGAGACAGCGCGCGTATAAGGATCAATGCCGGGTTCGCCGCCGCAGAGCTGCGCATAAAGCGACGCATTCGTGCCGGGCAGGCTGACCGCGACACGCGGTTGAAGGATGCCATATCCCTCCGTCACACGTCCCGCCGCTTCATCATAATAGGCTCGGTTCAACGGGTGGGACATGACGCCGGCAAACTGGCGCACTGAATCGCGCGGCAGTTCCGTATCTGTGTCGAGCGTTACAACATAGCGCGTACCGACCAATACCTCGGTCCTGCCGACTATCCGGCTGAAGCCGTCCGGCCTTCCCGTCAGTAAAAACTCGTTCAGATCGGCAAGCTTGCCGCGCTTGCGTTCATAGCCCATCCATATCTTTTCCTGCACATTCCAACGACGCGGACGATGCAGCAGGAAAAATATATCTCGTTCAGGATTTGCGTATTTTTTATTGAGTGCGTCGATATTACGTTGCGCGTGATCCAGCAAGGCCGCATCCTGCGGCATGGTTTCTTCAGCAGCATCTGTGAAGTCCGTCAGCAGGCAGAAATAGACATTATCGTTCCGGTTCGCCAAAAACCTGACTTCTATGCCTTCGGACAGGTCATCGACACTTTTATGGCTTGTGATCAGCGTCGGCACGGCAACCAGCGTCTTGCAGTCCGCCGGAAATTCTTTTGAAAAATCTAGACGTGGCAGATGTTTTGGCACCGCCAGCATCGTTGCCAGCCAGTTGACAAGACCAAGCGCCAGATGACTAGCCCCGAAAAGCGCGGTCAGCGCGATGACAGCAACAAACACGGGCTCCATACCCTCGTCATGCGCATTCCAGGCAAGCCAGCCCGTCACGGTAAAGGTGATGAAGGCGATCACGCCAAGATAGGCTGCCAGAGGGTATTTTCCTGCGGCCCGACGCATCATATCGGGCAGCGGCGGGCGCATGCGGGTAATGATTTCCAGCTTACGCAAGCCTTTATCAATGAGGAAATAGCCGACATGCCGCTCCCGGTCACCGGTTGCGGAAGCGGCCAGCGCAATCGCTTCCCGTGCGACAATTTCTTCGGAAAGATTGGCATATTTGGCGATTTTTTCGACACTATGTCGATAGATGTCACGAGTCTGGAAATCCATGCGCGCATACATCCGGGCGGGATCGCTGCGCAGTTCATGCTCGACGATACTCATATCCTCGACGAATGTGCGCCAGTCCATTTTGTTAAGGAAGCGCAGGCTGCCAATGCTGTTACTGACCGACACCTGATCGGAGGCCTGTTGGCGCGTTTCGTTATACACAACCTGTTCGATCGTGGTGCCCTGCTGGGAAAGCCGCTGTTCGATCCAGGTGAGTGGCAAAGCCAGCGCAGCCCCCTGCCCCTGCAGCCGTCGCACCAGTTCCGCGACGAAGGCGCCATCCAGCCCGGGTTTAGACCGCGCCATATCAGCGATAACGATGATCAGCTCTGTCGGGTCGCGCTGCACCGTTTCGATCATTTCCGTTGCCCAATGATCGACTAGGCTGCGGCTTTCAGACGCGCGCGACAGACGCGTCGAGACGCGGCGCAGATTTTCGATGAGTGCAAGGCGCAGCATGATGGGGATTGCCCAAAGCTCGCCAAGCTTCAGCGGCGATATTTTCTGGTAGTTGGAGATAAACAGCGTCAGCATCTCTTCGGTGATGCCAGCATCGCTGTGTGAAATAACCTCAAGCGCCATGTCATACACGCGCGGCAGCGAATCTGACGGGCCCTTGGCAAGACGCGGAAGCCCGCGGCTGTAGCCCTTGGGCAGGTGGCGTTTGGCGATCTCGACCTGTTCTTCGATCAGGTAAAAGTTATCCAGCATCCATTCGCCGGCGGGCGTCACCTGCTGCTTGGCCGCGACCGCATCAACAAGTACCTGATAGGCAGATTGGATGACTTCTTCGTTATCCGCCAGACGGGATAAAAGGCTGTCGCGCCCCTGCACTTGCGACAGTTTGTGCCGCGCAGCCAGCACGCGGCCATATTGCCCCATCTGCTCTGCGCTCAGCAATTCCGATTTCAGGACATCGTCATTCTTGCCTTCCCATGAGAACGGCGAAGAAAAACGGTCATGAAGGTGGCGGAGAAACGAGGTCATATATGACTAGCGCGGCGCTGCGTCGGCCAGCTTGCGCAGGTAATTGGCATAGGCGGGGTTGCCTATTTTATCGGCGTTGCCGCGCACTTGGGCCGCATCGATGAACCCGGCGCGATATGCCGCCTCGTCGATGCAGCCGATTTTCTGACCCGTGCTGAGTTCATGGTCGCGGATGAATTCCGCCGCATCATGGATGTTCTGGTGCGTGCCCAGGTCGAACCAGCGGTATGAGCCGTCGAACGTAATGGCATTCAGCTTGCCCTGCTCAAGGTACTTGATGTTAAGGTCTGTGATTTCCAGCTCGTTGCGGGCTGACGGTGTCAGAGTCTTTGCCGTTTCAACGGCTTTGTTGTCGTAGAAATAAAGGCCTGTAACGCACCAGTTGGAAATAAACTCTTTCGGCTTTTCCACCAGACGCGTGACGCGGCTGTTTGCATCCAAGACGGCAACGCCATAGGCCGAAGGTTCATTGACGTGATGACAGAAAATAGTCGCCCCGTTCACTGATCGCGCCGCCTTGTTCAGGATGGCATCAAATTCCGGACCGTGGAAAAAGTTGTCGCCCAAAATCAGGCAGACCGTGTCTCCGCCGACAAAATTTTCACCAATGATGAAGGCACCCGCGATACCGTCTTGCTTGTGCTGCTCCTCATAAGCAATGGAAATTCCGTATTGAGAACCGTCGCCCAGCAGGGTTTCAAATAATTTTCGGTCGCGCGGCGTGACAATGATCAAGACATCGCGGATGCCCGCTGCCATCAAGGCCGCCAGCGGATAATAAATCAGGGGCTTGTCGTAAACGGCCATTAATTGCTTGCCGAATGCAAGACTGGTGGGATGCAAGCGGGTTGCCTTGCCGGCCGCAAGGATGATGCCTTTTTTAATTGTCATGATTTACCCCTATCGTCGCCGGTCTTGGTGCCGGATGCGCATGTAAGCATTGTGTAAGTTGTTGATATAGATAATACAACTTCAACGCCGCCACCGCAACCTTCACGCCCAATATTCTGGCGCGAGCCAGAATAGAAAGCATAACGCAGCATAGGGGAAAAAGTTCCCTGATTAGAGAACCTTAACGCCAGTTCCTTCAAGGCACCAGGCGAGCACTGCCTTTTGCGCGTGAAGACGGTTTTCCGCTTCGTCGTAAATAACACTGGCCTTCGTCGCCAAAACACTATCGGTTACTTCTTCACCGCGGTGGATAGGCATGCAATGCATGAAGATGGCACCGGGCTTGGCCTTCGCCATCAGCGACGGGTTAACCTGAAAGGGCAGGAATTTTTCAATCGCCTTGCCCTCCTGCCCCATCGATACCCATGTGTCGGTCACGATGACATCGGCATTTGTGGCAGCGGATGTGGCATCCTGTGTTATTTTAATGCCATCGGATTTTGCAGGCGCAAGGTCGGCGGGCACAGCGGCAACCAGTTCGAAATCCCAGATTTTTGATGCCTGCGCGAAAGTGCGCGCGACGTTATTGTAATCGCCGAACCACGCGATCTTTTTGCCCTGCACGGATCCCAGTTTTTCCTCGATGGTCACAAGATCGGCCATGATCTGGCACGGATGCGAATGATTGGTCAGGCCATTGATGATTGGAATGGCCGAATGTCTGGCAATTTCCAGCAGCGTTTCATGACTGGAAATGCGGAACATAGCGGCATCGACGTAACGTGAAAGCACTTTTGAAGTGTCTTCGATGCTTTCCGCACCCGTCAGGTGCATATCGTCGGCTGACATGACGATGGTATGGCCGCCCAACTGCTTCATGGCGACTTCAAAGCTCATGCGTGTGCGGGTGGATTTTTTGTCGAACACCATGGCGAGCGACATGCCGTAAAACAATTGCGGCGGCTCGAATTTTTCGCGCTTCATGCGGTGCGCGCTGGCCAATATCTCCTTCAGCGTTTCCGCCGGAATATCGGGAAGGTCGAGGAAATGGCGGACAGCACGGGTCATGACAGCTCCTGAAGGGTTTTCTCGATAATAGCGACAGCTTCGTCAACTTGCGCTTCCGTAACGATCAGCGGCGGCGTGAGACGCAGCGTCGTTTCACCCGCCTGCGTTGCCAGCAATCCGTTGGCCTGCAAGGCGCGCGGCAGTTTCTTGATATCGACGGTAGTATCGATGCCGATCATCAAGCCAAGGCCGCGGATATCCGTGATCTTGTTGGAGCGACGTTGCGCTTCTTCCAGTTTTGCACGGAAATATTCACCGGTTTTCGCGACGCGCGCCACAAAACCCGGTGCCGTTATTTCACGCAATACGGCGGCTGCGACGGCGGTGGCCAGCGGGTTTCCGGCATAGGTGCTGCCGTGCGATCCGACTGTTAGTGCCTGCGCGAATTCTTTTTTGGCCGCCATCGCCCCGATGGGAAAACCGCCGCCCATACCTTTGGCAAACGCGGCCATATCCGGCTCCATGCCCATATGATCGTAGGCGAACATTTTTCCCGTGCGCGCCATGCCTGTCTGGATTTCGTCGAAGACAAGGACGATCTTGTTTTCATCGCAAATCCTGCGCAAGCCTTGCATGAATTCAGGCGTCGCCGCATAAATGCCGCCCTAGCCCTGCACCGGTTCGATAAAAATAGCGCAGACATTCGGCGTTATCAGTTTACGGACGGATTCAAGATCGTTGAATTCCGCAAAATGCACGCCCGGAACATAAGGCGCGAAATAGGGTTGCGAGTGACGTTTTTCCGTCAGACTTCCCGCGCCATAGCTGCGCCCGTGGAAACTTTTGCGGAAAGAAATGATATCGCTGCATTTTTTAGACTTGTTGTCATACGCCCATTTGCGCACAGTTTTGATGCAAGCCTCGATCGCTTCCGTGCCGCTATTGGTGAAAAATATCTGGTCAAAGCAGCTGTTGTCCACCAGCAGGCGCGCGCAATCGACCTTGGCCTTGGTCACGAAAGACGGCGGCGCGACCATCAATTGCGATGCCTGCTCCTGCAATGCCTTCAGCATGACGGGCGCGGCATGCCCAAGCGATGCCACTGCAATGCCTGCGGCGAAATCGAGATATTTTCTGCCCTCGACATCATAAACATAGCACCCTTCGCCCCTTTCCAGCACGATGGGCTGGGTGGCGTAGGTGTTGACGAGCAGTTCTTTGGTTTCGTCAAGAAGCGCCTGCGTATTGCCGGTCATTTTGCCCTCTTGCGGCGCTTGGTATGGCGCTCCAACGCTTTCTGGGTTTCGATTTCGCGGGAGTAAATGACAGTTTCGTCTTCCTTCACCACCATCGTGCCGAGACCTTCGGATTCATAGATTTCGTTGCGCAGCGCGTTTTTGCGCAACCCGTTGATCAGATGGATACGTCGGACGCCGCTTTTCAGCGCATCGACGCAGTTATCCAGCTTGACGCGCATCCCGTCGGTCACATGCCCTGACTTGATCAGCGCCTTGATATCTTTGGGGGTCAGCAGTGGCTCGACCTTGCCGTTAACCATGACGCCATCCACATCGGACAGGAAAATCAGCTTATGCGCCTTGATGCCGGTTGCGAGCGCAGAAGCGACGGTATCGGCGTTAATATTGAGCGCCTGTCCGTCGGCCATGACGCCGATGCAGGAACAGGCGACGAAATTGGTAATCTTGAAATGACGCAGGATAGGTTCTGCTTCCACATCCTTGATGTCGCCGACAAAACCGAAATCAACCGGCTTGGCGGGACGTTTTTCGACATCCATCCAGTCGGCAGGAACGGCGCCAAGGCAGATACCACGCAGGTTATTGCGCGCCATGCTGCCGGCAATGTTCATCGACAGCATGCCGCCCACGACTTCCTGTATAACGCCCATCGTCGGCGCATCGGTCACGCGCCGGCCGTTGATTTTTTTCACTTCGATCTTGCGGCTTTTCAAGCGTTCGTCGACCGCGCGGCCATGCCCATAGACCAGCAGCACCTTGATGCCGCGCAGCGTCAAGTCGCGGATATTGGAGATCAGGTTATCGAGCGCCTTGCGGTCTTCGATAATTTTGCCGCCCGCCTTCACGATAAAAATATTATCCTTGAAGCGGCCTTCGTAAAAGGCCTCGATCAGGAAATTTGGAATGGATCTTTTTTTCATGATTGACCTGTCAGGGATATAAAGGAGAAAGGTTGAAAAGGCCGGTAGTTTCGGCAAGACCGAACATCAGGTTCATATTCTGCACGGCGCTGCCGCCGGCGCCTTTCACTAGGTTATCAATCGCGCCCTGCGCCAGCACACGTCCGCCCGTGCCGGTTTCAAAACTGAGGTCGGCAAAGTTCGAGCCGACGATGCCCGCAAGTTCGACGTTTTTCTGAATACGCACAAAGGGGCAATCTTTATAAACTGCGGCAGCCTCGCCCGCCTCTCCCGTCAGCGTAATAAAGGCCTGCGCGAATATGCCGCGCGTGAACGGGCCGGAGGTCGGCACGAAATTCAGCTTCGCAGCTTCAATGCCGCCCGCCCGGATGATTTCGGGAATATGCCGGTGTTTGTTGACGTTATAGCTTTTCATGTTGTGGTTGCGCACAGGATGGTGCGTGCCGTCGACAGGGGTTTTGCCCGCGCCACTTGATCCGGTTACGGCAAAAATATCGGCCTGCGCTATTTTCCCTTTGAACGGGTGTAGCAACAGCTGACTGACAAGCGCAAAGCAGCCGGGATTGGCGACACTTTTCGCCCTTGCGATTTTATCGCGGCCAACTATTTCCGGCAGGCCATAGACAAATTCTTTTAACAAATCCGGGTATTTGTGTTCTTCGTAATAAGCGGCATAAGTCGATGCGTCATCCAGGCGGAAATCGGCGGACAGGTCTATGATTTTGACACGCCCGTGCAGTTCGGCAGCAACTTCCTGCGCGGTTTTATGCGGCAGGGCGAGGAACACGACATCGCTGCCCTTGGCGACTTCGGCAGGCGGAGTGTCGGTAATTTCAAACGGAAGATGCGCAAGATGCGGATACACATTGCCGATTTTTTCACGCGGATGCTGGCGCGATGTCAGATACGCGATTTCCACATCGGGATGCGCCAGCAACAGGCGCAGCAGATCAATGCCCGTATAGCCTGTCACGCCGATGATGGATGCGCGTATCCTTGACATCAAATTGCCCACCGTTCGATCACGAGATCCAGCCAGTCGTTGCTGGGCGTGAAGGCGTTGTAGGTCATGACGTCGAGATGCTCGCGGATAATCGCCTGCCCGACCTCGTTGTCGGTGATGGGACCGCTGATGATATCAACGGGAACGCCCATTCTACCGCAATCCTCCACCAGCTTGATCGCGCCGGCGGGATCCCGCGCGCAGGCAAAATGCAGGCGCACATTACGCTGGATTTCGGGATCCTGCAGCAGCGGCAACACACCGTATTTGCCGATCACGCCGTCACCCATCTCGACGACGATAGCGTCGGGTTTATCCTTGGTCAGATAATTGAGCGCACCCTTGCCCATTTTCACGATGGTTTCGGCATCAATGTTTGCCGTGGAGGAAATGCCCGCATCGACGAAAGACACAGACTTATAAACGCCATAATCTTCCATTTTATAAAGGTCGCGCATAGCGCCGACGCCGGTCAGTTTTGCGCCTGCAAGCCGCATACCGATGCGCGTCAGTGTCTTGATCACTTGGGCGGCAACAGTGGTTTTTCCGCT
Source organism: Alphaproteobacteria bacterium (assembly GCA_020853455.1). GTDB lineage: Bacteria > Pseudomonadota > Alphaproteobacteria > Micavibrionales > UBA2020 > JAPWJZ01. Next base: position 8,842 of record JADYYV010000186.1, read on the forward strand.
ATCCATGCTGCCCGCGGTAATCAGGATGATCGGAATATCGCTGCGCAGCTTGCTCGCAGGTTTAAAAAGCGCCGCCTGTTCGATGTTCAGCAGCTTGCCGTTGCGCGCAACGCCGCCGAGGACGCGGATGCGCAGCGGCTCGCCAACTTCCTTGACGTTGGAGCTGGTGCAGATGCCAGCGATGCCGCCGAAGTTGAGCAAATTGATAACATCGTCGGTTTTCAGGGTGCGCGGCAGATGGCCAACAAAGCCCTTCAGCGCCATACGCTCGCCAAGTGCTACGGCAATGATGTCGTCTTTTTTCAGTTTCGACATGCGGCCGGTGGGCAGCTCGATCTCGTCATACGTCGTTTTGTCATGCAGCACCTGCGCGGCCAGAACCGTGCCCTGCTTCGTGCTGAGGTCATCGGTCAGGTCTTCATAATAATCCAGCTTCAGGTTTTTGGTGACGGAGCTGATTTTATCGAATTCGACTCTTCTCATTTTTGCTCCGATATACGGATGAAGTTGAATACATCCTGTGTGATGCGCGGTTCGGCGGCCTGCATGTCGGCCAGCGACATTTCATCAAGCCGTTGGCCTTTTTTCTCCGCCATCGCCACGATCTGGCCGGTGATGTGATGCGCCTGACGGAACGGCACATCGAGGTTCTTGACCAGCCAGTCGGCCAGATAGGTCGCCGTCGAATAACCGCTGCCGGCATCCGCCAACATCTTTTCCTTGTTCACATTCATATCGCCAATCATGCCGGCGGATGCGCGCAGGCAGAGGATCACGGCGTCATAAGCTTCGAACACGCCCGCCTTGTCTTCCTGCATGTCCTTGTTATAGGTGAGCGGCAACGCCTTCATTACCATCAGCAACTGCATCAGGTTCCCGGCAATACGCCCCGACTTGGCGCGCACCAGTTCGGCGGCGTCGGGGTTTTTCTTTTGCGGCATAATGGAGCTGCCGGTCGTGAATTTATCGCCAAGGCGGATGAAATTGAACTGCGTCGTGGACCAGATAATCAATTCTTCGGCTAGACGCGACAGGTGGATGCTGCAAATGCTGGCCGCCGACAGGAATTCCAGCAGGAAATCCCGCGCTGACACCGCATCCATCGTATTGCGCACAGGCTGGCGGAAACCGAGCGCCTTGGCGGTCATCTTACGGTCGATATCGTGACGCGTGCCAGCCAGCGCACAGGCGCCCAGCGGATTTTCGTCCATACGCTCAAGGCAATCGGCAAAACGCGATTTATCGCGCGCCATCATATCGCTATAGGCCTGCAAATGCAGCCCCAGCGTCACGGGTTGCGCGATCTGCAGGTGGGTAAAGCCCGGCATGACGGTTTTTTCATGCGCTTTTGACTGCGCATCCAGAACCGTCTGAAACGCGCCGATTTCGGCGATGACGGATGCAATCGCTTCCTTCACCCACAGCCGCATATCGGTTGCGACCTGATCGTTGCGGGAACGCGCGGTGTGCAGCTTGCCCGCCACATCGCCGATCAAATCCTTGAGGCGGGATTCGATGTTCATATGGATGTCTTCAAGCGCCGTACTGAACACGAACTGCCCGCTTTCGATTTCGGCTAGTATGTTGCGCAGCCCGTCCTGGATTTTCCTGCCTTCGTCGGGTTTCAGGATTTTCTGCGCGACCAGCATTTCGGAATGCGCGATCGAGCCCTGAATGTCTTGTTTGTAAAGGCGTTTATCGACATCGATGGATGCGTTGATCTGCACCATCACGTCGCTGGGCGCTTCACCAAAGCGCCCGCCCCACATCTGGTTGGGTTTATTGGCGGTCATGCCTTTTTCACGCCTTTCTTGAGGCGGAAGTCGGCTTCGAGGCGCATCGCGTTGATCTTGATGAAGCCTTCGGAGTGTTGCTGGTTAAAGCCGCCCTCCTCGTCCATCGACGACAGGTTCATGTTGTAAAGGCTCTTGCCGCTGGTGCGGGCGGCAGCATAGGCGGCGCCTTTCAGCAGTTTCATGGTGACAACGCCCTCGACGTTTTCCTGACTCTTGCGGATAGCGTTCATCAGGAAATCCATTTCGGGGGAGAACCAGAAGCCGTTATAGATCAGCTCGGCGACCTTCAGTGACAGCGTGTCGCGGATTTTCATGACTTCGCGGTCCATCGTGATACCTTCGAGATCGCGATGCGCGTTCAGCAGGATCGTGCCGCCCGGCGTTTCATACACGCCGCGCGACTTGATGCCGACGAAGCGGTTTTCAACCATATCAAGGCGGCCGATGCCATGCTTGCTGCCCAGCGCGTTCAGGTATTGGAACAGGGCAAGCGGCTCGGACTTGACCGTACCGTCTGTCTTGTTTTCAACCTTCACAGGCATGCCGTTTTTAAACGTCAGTTCGACGATATCTGCCTTGTCCGGCGCCGTTTCCAGCGAAGCGGTGCGGGAATAAACCTCCTCGGGGCAGATCGCGCCGGGATCTTCCAAAATCCCCGCCTCATGCGAGATATGCAGGAGGTTTTCATCTTCGGAATAGGATTTCTTCTTGGTCGCTGTCACAGGAATGCCGTGCAGGTCTGCATAGGCCAGCATGTCGGAGCGGCCCTGGAATTTGTCCAGGAAGCTGCGCATTTTCCAGGGGGCAAGCACCTTGATGCCAGGATTCAGCGCGAAATAACCAAGCTCGAAACGCACTTGGTCGTTGCCTTTACCGGTTGCGCCATGCCCCACGAAATCCGCGCCCTCTTTCTCGGCGATTTCAATCTGGCGTTTGGCGATCAGCGGGCGCGCAAGTGATGTGCCCAGCAGGTAGCGACCTTCATAAACGGCATTCGCCGAAAAGGCAGGGAAGATGAAATCGGTGACGAATTCGGTTTTCAGGTCTTCGAGATAGACCTTTGACGCGCCGACCTTGAGGGCTTTTTCCTTGGCGGCGTTGAAATCTTCCTGCTGGCCGACATCGGCGAGATAGGCAACGACTTCATAGCCCTGCTCGAGCATCCATTTCAGAATGACCGAAGTATCCAGACCGCCCGAATAGGCCAAAACGACTTTCTTTTTGCTCATTTCAACACCCTTTTTTCCGAATCAACGGTCGCTGCCGTCAGTGATAAAAAATATAGGGATATGGCTGGCAATTATAGTAGTTTTTAAGTCACGCCCAGCCGGATGAAACAGCACGAATTCCAGACGCTTTTGCGAAGGATTTATTTATCATATTACTGCTTTTTGACTATGGCAGGCTGGCAGGTACACCGAAAAACTCCAGCTGCCATTTAACCTCGTCGTCATTCAACGGGTAATCCGTGCCCTGCTTGGCGTACATGATTTCCCTGACCGGCACTTTGGCGAGGTAACGCTGCACGTCGACCGCCATACGCACCGGAAGGTTCGCCTTGCGGCAAAAGGCGACCACGGGTTTTGGCTTGCGCGTCTCGATCATGCGACGCAGGACTTGCGGATGGATCGCTGAAAGATAGGCAATCGCAAGTGTGGCGAATTCGGCATCATGCCACATCATGGCATCCTGAATAGATTCAGGTGTCAGACGTTTTTCACGGGCGTAGCGCTCTACACGCGCGGCGGCCTCCTCCGTCGGACTTTCGTTGACGAAAGCGATCCGGCGTTTCACGATATCGGCGACAGCCTGCCGTGTTTCAGGATCAAAATCGCTGCGCTTTTCAAGAACTTCCAGCACCGCCTTATCCACAAAACCGGATAAACGGTGCGCCAGCTGTGCGGATAATTCACGGCGGAGCGCTATGGGGCGATGCCATTCCGGATATTCGCGCGCACGTTCAACGATTTCGAAAAGCTTTTCGGCCTCAATGACCGCAACCGGGTTTTTCAGCAGCGTGTTGATGGCGGATATATCGTTCGTATCGATGATCGCATTTGCCAGCTGTTCATTAATATATTGCCGCTCGGCAATCGTGTTCACCACCCATGATGCGGGATGGTTCGATAAAATATCCAGCAAGTCTTCGTCCGCAAGCGCCACGCAGAAACGTAAAATTGGCTCTGCCACTTCGCGTTCTACGTCACGGGCCAGACGCGCGACGATCTCGGGGGGCGCTTTTGCGTAGTCGCGCAGAGCGTCGGACAGCGCCTTTCGCACCTGCGTCACCTCGTCCTGCACCAGCGTGCCGAGCGCCTGCACCGCAAAGGCGTATAGCTGAGCCTGTTCAGGGCCGTTCAGCGACGGCAGCAGCTGTGCGACGCGCGATGCCAGCAGCAGACGCACATCCGCATTTTTATCCTTCGCGATAATGCCGGCCGCGTGAACAGGCGTTGATTTATTCGCCGCAACCGCGGTGCGAACAGCATCGCTTTGGTTGCTGGCCAGCAGGTAAAGGATTTCGGGCAGCGTTTTTTCGTTCCGCGCCAAATCGAGCAGCTGTTGCGGCTCCCCGCTGTCCAGCATGCGCTTTTGCGCCTCGTAGCTGACAGGTTCGTCAGCAAAAATTTTCTTGAAGAAACCTAACATTCACAAGCCCTTGATCTCTATTGATATTACAAGTGAATGATTAACAAATCGTAACGCGGCTAATCAGAATGTTTTCCTGACGATAAACATCAGGCTGCGGCCATTCA
>JADYYV010000187.1 GCA_020853455.1 Alphaproteobacteria bacterium
ACCCGCCCAAGCGGAACAAAAAAGCCGCTACAGCGTGAAATCGGCGACCAAGATGTCGCGCTACGAAAAACGCGTCGCGATGAACAACGCGCATCGCGAAAACTTCGCGCTCGGCGATTTCGCGCGCCTCGACCGTGAAATGAACGAATTGCAGGCGCAGTACGAGAAGGGCGAATGGTTCGATGAAGAGCTTTGGAATTTTTTCTTCAACCCGCTGGGCGGCGTCAGCCCGGGGCTGGAGGAAACTTTCAACGCATGGCTGAAGGCCTATCCGAAATCCTACGCCGCGCGGCAGGGGCGCGGCATCTATTATTACAGGAGGATGACGCAGTTCATGGGCGGCGCCGCTATGCTGGACCAGGTGCCGGCGCAAACAGCGGCGCGCGCGAAACAATACGCCGAGCTTGCGTTCAAGGACAATATCACGGCGCGGGCGCTGACCGCGAAGCCGATGATCGCCGACACGCTGCTGATTTCGCTGCAGGGCATGCTGGGGGCGACGGATCAGGCGTTGAAAACTTTTTCGCGCATCGACAAGATATGCCCCGACAGCGCCACGACGCGTTACACTTTCATGTCTGCGATGTACAATTCCGGCGCGAGCGCGGATGTGCTGCGCGCGATACTTTATGACGCGCGCAAGCGGGGGTTCACCACGCCCGACATTTCGATGATAAATTATATTTTCTACAAAAAACTGCTAACGGACGGCAAATACGACGAGTTGGACAAAGAACTGAACCAGATGCAGAAAGATTACGAAAGCGGCGTTTTCAACGATATTACGCTGATGGTGATTTACAGCGTGTTCGAGGATTACACCGATGCCGCGCTTGCCGAACAATACAACGCCTGGGTCAAGGCGTATCCGAAATCCTATGCCGCGCGCATGGCGCGCGCGTTGTATTACGCAAGTCTGGCCGGCATCGCGCGGGGCGAAAAATACATGAGCGACACGACCGCCGAGGAAGTGGCGGGCATGCAGCTGTATGTGAGCCATGCGCTGAAAGACAGCGAGGCCGCCATAGCGCTCGCGGAAAAGCCGATCCTTGCCTATAAAAAGATTTTGGGGCTCAGCCAGATGACGGGGGACGACAGCCGCGGCGAAGCGGCGTGGAAAGCGGCGCTGGCCATCGACCCGGAAAACTTCATCGTCCGCCAGGTTTACCTGAACGGGCTGCAGACAAAATGGGGCGGCAGTTCGGCGCAGATGCAGGCCTTCATGGAAGACACCAAAAAACTGAAACTGCCCTCGGAGCTTCTGGTGGAGCTGGAGGATCTGATGATGGAGGACAAGGAGTTCGTCCTTTACCGCGCCGAAGACACTTATAAGAACACGGGCCAGTTTATGACGGGGCTGTAAACTTTGCGGTCTTTATATTCCCAATTTCCTGTCCTGATCGCCGCAGCCGCGCTGGTTTTATGCGCGGCCGGCGCGGCGCTGGCCGCGGGTCCGCGCCATCATGGCACGGCGCCGCCGGAAGATACGCCCTTCGCGGCTGCTGGGCCGCGCGTCAGCTCCGAGGCGGAGGCCGCCTATAACCTTGGCATGAAATACCAGCGCGCCGGTCAGCGCGCAGACGCTGTGCAATGGTTTCGCAAGGCGGCGGTGCTGGACCATGCGGTCGCGCAGAGCCTGCTGGGCGAGGCGTATGAATCAGGCTCGGGCATCAAAAAAAATGACAAGGAAGCCTTCGGCTGGTTCGCGCGCGCCGCCGCACAGGGGGTGCCGGAAGCGCAGTATCATCTGGGCCGGATGTACGCGAAGGGGCGCGGCGTGAAGCGCGACGACAAGCTAGCGGCGAAATGGTACCGGCTGGCGGCCGACCGCGATATCGGCGGCGCGCAGCATGAACTGGGGCTGATGTGCCTGACCGGCCGCGGCGTGGCGCGCGATGATATCGACGCCTATTTCTGGCTGACGCTGGCGGCGCGGCAGGTGGATGCGGCGATGGAAAAGCGCGACAGCGTTGAAAAGCGCATGACACCGCGTCAGCTGGCGGCGGCGCGGTTTCTGGTGAAAAGCTGGCAGCCCGTGAAATAGCGGAGCTTGCGCGTATGGTGCCGGCGGATAAAAAATGCCGCCACCGTTGCGGGTGGCGGCATCGTTTCGGGTTTGGTCAGGCCGCGTTTTTCAGCGTCGCCATGTCGATGACGAAGCGGTATTTGACGTCGCTTTTCAGCACGCGGTCCCAGGCTTTGTTGATGTCCTGTATCGAGGTCATTTCGATTTCGGGCATCACGTTATGCTTGCCGCAGAAATCGAGCATTTCCTGCGTTTCCTTGATGCCGCCGATGGCGGATCCGGCGATCGCGATGCGCTTGATCAACAGCGGGAACACGGCGGGCGAGGGGTGCGGCGTGGCGGCGGGCGGCGCGCCCACCAGCACCAGCGTGCCATCGCGTTTCAGGCAGTTCAGGAACGGGTCGAGGTTGTGCGGCGCCGACACGGTGTTGACGATGAAATCCAGCTGGCCCGCGTAGCGCGCCATGTCTTTTTCATCCTTGGAAATCACCACGTCATCCGCGCCGAGTTTGCGGCCGTCCGCCACTTTGCCGGGCGAGGTTGTGAACAGCACGACTTTCGCGCCCATCGCATGCGCCAGTTTCACGCCCATATGGCCAAGCCCGCCAAGGCCGACGATGCCGACCGTTTTGCCGGGGCCCGCACCCCAATGGCGCAAGGGGGAATAGAGCGTGATGCCGGCGCAGAGCAGCGGGGCTGCGCGCGCGGGATCAAGGTTGCCCGGAATTTTCAGCACGAAGTTTTCGTCCACCACGATCGCGCTGGAATAGCCGCCCTGCGTCGGGCGGCCGGTCTGTTTTTCGACGCCCATATAGGTGCCGCCGGTCATGCCCGCTTCGCAATAATTTTCGAGGTCTTCCTTGCACGATTTGCAGGTGCGGCAGGAATCGATCAGGCAGCCGACGCCGACCAGGTCGCCGACCTTGTGCTTGGTCACGTTCTTGCCGGTGCTGACGACGCGGCCGACGATTTCGTGGCCGACGACCTGCGGATAGGCCATTTCAAACCATTCGCCGCGCGCGCAATGGATATCGGAATGGCAGACGCCGCAATACAGGATGTCGATCTGCACGTCATCCGCGCCGACATCGCGGCGTTCGAAATCCCAGTGGCGGAGCGGCGAGGTCGTGTCGTAGGCGGCGTAGGAGCTTGCTTTGATCATGTCGTGTAGCCTTTCAGGGGTTATAAAATTCGAATTAACGTCCGACCAGCTTTTGCAGGTGTTCGGGGTAGCGCGCGCCCTGCACCTCGACCTGCGCGACGGCCTGGTTGATGCTGTCGAGGTTGGCGCTGTCCAGCAACACGTTGACGGCACCCAGGTTTTCGCTCAGGCGGTGCAGTTTGGTGGTGCCGGGGATGGGAACGATCCACGGTTTTTGCGCCAGCAGCCATGCCAGGGCCACCTGCGCGGGCGTGAGGTTTTTATCTGCCGCGATTTTGCCGAGGATGTCAACGAGCGACTGGTTCGCGGCGCGCGCTTCGTCGGACAAGCGCGGCACGCTGTTGCGGAAATCGCCCGCCTGAAATTTCACGTCCTTCGTGATCGCGCCCGTCAAAAAGCCTTTGCCAAGCGGGCTGAACGGCACGAAGCCGATGCCCAGTTCCTGCAATGTCGGGATGATTTCCGCCTCCGGCTCCCGCCACCACAGCGACTATTCGCTTTGCAGTGCCGCGACGGGTTGCACGGCATGGGCGCGGCGGATGGTTTTCGCGCCGGCCTCCGACAGGCCGAAATATTTCACCTTGCCTTCGGCGATCAGGTCTTTCACCGTGCCGGCCACATCCTCGATCGGCACGCGGTCATCGACGCGGTGCTGGTAGAACAGGTCGATGACGTCGGTTCTCAGACGCTTCAGCGACGCGTCCGCGACCTTGCGGATCTGCGCGGGGCTGCTGTCGAGGCCGCTTTGCTTGCCGTCCACGATGTTGAATCCGAATTTGGTTGCGATCACCACATCTTTTCGGACAGGCGCGAGCGCTTCGCCCACCAGTTCCTCGTTCGTGTAAGGGCCATAGATTTCGGCGGTGTCGAAAAACGTCACACCCTGTTCGGCGGCGGCGCGGATCAGCTTGATGCCGTCCTGCGTATTCACGGCCGTGCCATAGCCGAAGCTGAGCCCCATGCAGCCAAGGCCGAGTGCCGATACCTCAAGCCCGCTGTTGCCAAGTTTACGTTTTTGCATTTTGTGATCCTTGCGCTGTTGAGAAAGCCGAAACCTGCTGTTGATAGTTTTATTATAACTTTCGAGCGGCGCGATTGCTTGCCTATAGCTATTTACCTTTTGC
>JADYYV010000188.1 GCA_020853455.1 Alphaproteobacteria bacterium
ATGATATGAAATTCGCCATCGCCCGGGAAAAAGGCACGCTGGTCTGCGAACGCGCAACCGTGACCAATGCCGACGGCACCGTCACCACCGGCTTCCGCTGCAAGGCGCCGGTTGCGCCTGTGGCGCACTGATCGCTTCCTGTTTGGGTCTATCTGTGTTTGAATACCTTATACTGTCACCCCCGCCTTGCGCGGGGGTCCAGTAGCGCGTCCGCGCGTCATGTGACTCCAGAGTCATATGACGGCAGGACTGCCTTCTGGATGCCCGCGTAAAGCGGGCATGACGAGAACAGAAAAAGGACGCATGTACACCAAGGCCATCGACCTCCGCGAATTGTACGACTCCACGCGCGGCCGCGTGGCGCAGCGCATTTTGCGCCAGCATATCCGCGCGCTGTGGCCGAATGTGGCGGGGCTGCGCATGCTGGGTCTGGGCTATGCCGTGCCCTATATGAAACCGTTTCTGGGGGAGGCGGAGCGCATCGCCGCCCTGATGCCCTCCCACCAAGGCGCCATTTTCTGGCCGCCCGACGACAAAGGGCTTGTCAGCATGTGCGCCGAGGGCGAACTGCCCATCGAAACCAATTCCGTCGATCGCCTGCTGATCGTCCATGGCTTGCAGGGATATGAAAGCCTTGATGCCGTGCTGCGCGAAAGCTGGCGTGTGCTGTCGGGGCAGGGGCGGCTGATGATCGTCGTGCCGAACCGCGCCGGCGTGTGGGCGCGCGTCGATTCCACGCCGTTCGGCTATGGCACGCCCTATTCGGTCGGGCAGGTGAAGCAGCATTTGAAAGATTACCTGTTCGTGCCCGAAAACACCGTGCGCGCCCTGTTCGTGCCGCCCACATCATCGCGCTTGGTGCTAACGACTGCGCCCGTCTGGGAAAAACTCGGCCCCAAATTCATGAGCGCATTCGCCGGCGTCAACATCATCGAAGCCTCCAAACAACTCTATGCCGGCACGATGGTCGGCGCCGTATCCCACGCCCCCGCCCATGCACAGCGCAGAAGAATTGCGCAGGCAGGGCCGTTGTCGCGGGAGGGGTGAACATGGATTTTGGGTGGATATCTCTAATCTCACTCATCGGAAACCTCTTTCGCTCAAAGCCTGAGCCCCGCCTCAAGAGTATTAGGCGGGCGCGCAAGGTAACGGATATAATATTTACGTTGATTGTATTGCTCGTTTCTGTGTGGGTCGTAAAAATAGTATTTTCATGATCGAAACCATCCTCGAAATCGTATTCGAAATCCTCATACAGGGCGGTGCCGAAATCATCGCCGAGCTGGTGACGCATAAAACGCGCAAGCGCAGGCGCGCGCGGGGGATCGAGCCGAGGTCGATGAACCCTGTGGTCAGCGGCATTTTCTGGATCGCGGGCGGGGCGCTGATGGGGGCGGGCAGCCTGATTTTCTTCCCGCAGTCGTTTATCCATTCGGAAAGTCTGCGTATCGCCAACCTGATCCTCACGCCGCTGTTGCTGGGCGCGCTCATGGCGCTCATCGGCCGCAAGCGCCTTGCGAATGGCGAAGAAACCGTCCCCCTCGACAAATTCAGCAACGCCGCGCTGTTCGCGCTAGGCATGGCGGGCGTGCGATTTTTCTTTGCAGGCTAAGCCAGCGTTACATTACATCACTATTAAATTGAGATTGGAATAGCGCCACTTCTTTCTTTGATATGATCGCTGGCAAAGTCTGCAATGTGTTCTTATTAATAAGTCTTGCCGGCGAAATTACTTTTTGCAAAGGCTGTTTTAGCCAAGAATTGTTCCATATTTCGACATCCTCTCCCTTAACTACTTTGCACAATGGCTCATCAAATAAGGGGGTGGACTTAAACCCCAAAGTAATGCGTTGCAACCATATTTCTAAGTGTCCTGTATTGGGTATTTTTTTAAATTTTTGAAGGACCTTGTTAATAAGGACGTTTTTTTGATTTTCATGGGGTATAAACGTAAATAATACACTGAGGATTGCGGCCGAAAGCGGGTACGTTCTGGGGTTATTGTGCGCGATGTCCACCACTATGCTGATAAGCGGAATTACGTTTTCTGCATATGTTTTTATTTTCGAAACCCTGTCGTAATAATTTTGGAGCGCGGCTACTAAGCTGCCAGAGTTTGGAAATAAAGTCGAAAAATTATGAATGATCAAAAGGTGTTTTTGCAGATTCTGTTCAGATTGCTTTTGCTTCATCCAAGCTTGTTTATCAACTTTGATTGAGTTCTGTATGACCTGATCTGTTTTTTTAGTTTTTTCTGTGCTTAGCTTTAGATTCAAACCGATCATAACTTCGGTCAAATGTTTAACAATTTTCTCCCCGTCTCGCGGGTTATTGACGAATATTCTATAGTCGTCGCGATATCTGATTATGTGATAATCACTTATTTCAGCGCCTATTTTTTGTGTGAGTAGCATGTCGGCATATCCGAGAAGTATTTCTGCTACGAAATCCATTAGTGTGGAGCCGTGAGGGATCCCGTTGGTCTGTCCATGAGACATATCCTGCAAGTGTTCGTCGATAGAATTACCAATCAAATTTTTGTTACTTCTATTCTCATGTTTCTTGATGAACTCCTTGTCATGTAGTGCCCACGCAATCGAATGCGTATAAATTGCTCCATAACAATCAGTAATGTCAGTCTGGATGAGGCACTCGTAATCAAGCGCTAATTCTATGGATTTTTGCTCAACCTCTAACCACCAGTTCAAAACCTGCTCGGCTTTATCAGATTTGTCGGTATATGAAACTATTGGTAAACTAATGCATTCAATGCGAGGATTTCTTTTAAACTCTTTAAAACGATTGAGAATATATTGCCAAGCTGACTCGTCTGTCAGTTTTTGAACAAGCGAAATGTACAAAGCGGGATGAATAAGTTGCATTGGACGCCATGCGTATCGTCCGTCTTTATTATTCAAAATTTTATAATTCACATCATCAAAGTCTCTAGGTTTTTGATCACGGAGAGAGGTTAGAGTATTTTGCGCTAATATTTTGTTGAGATCGGATAAAATGTGGTCAAATTGGAAATAGTCAGGTAAATCAAAATTACAATAGCTTTTACCCTTAACGAAAAATTGCCGCGCCTCGGCGCAACTTAAATCAAGAATGGTCTTAATTTTAGTTTCTAAATCGGATTTTACGGGAGCCGTTTTTTCGTCTTGTAAAAGACTGTCCTGCATCTCGACAATATTGTTATTCATCATTTAGATTGCCTATTACTCCGCCATCGGAAATCCTTTGGCTAAATGCGTAATTTCAAAATTTTGTATACGGGAAATAAGCATAGGGTATGTGTTTAAGAGCTAGAAGAGAAAATTTGTTAGTAAATCGGACAATATTAGACGCCGTCATTCTAGTGCGATATAAAATTGTGCTTTAAGCCCCGCTCGGCCTGTATATTATTATGTAATCAAGCTTGGTGACCCTTGCCAGCGCCGCTGCTATCCCATAAAAATTCTTTAGTCACTGTCATCCTGAGCGAAGCGAAGAATCCCCCTTTGCTGTTCCAAGGGAGATCCTTCGCTTCGCTCAGGATGATAATTCAGGAAAGAGAAACCCATGACCGCCGCACATCCGCTTCCCAAACAGGGCATCCTCGACATCAAGCCGTATATCGGCGGGGAGGGGCGTGTGGCGGGGATTACGGATCTGCTGCGGCTGGCATCGAATGAAAACGCGCTGGGCTGCAGCCCGAAGGCGCGTGATGCGTATCTGGCCTGTGCGAACGACCTGTTCCGCTATCCGGATGGTGCGGCGGCAGAACTGCGCGGCGCGCTTGGCAAGACATACAATATGAACCCCGACAAAATCATCTGCGGTTCGGGCTCCGAAGAACTGATCTCGCTGCTGGTGCGCGCCTATGCGGGGCCGGGCGATGAAGTGCTGTTCCCGCAGTATGGCTTCCTGATGTATCCGATCTGCGCGAAGGCCGTGGGCGCGACGCCTGTGCTGGCACCGGAAAACGATTTCCGCACCGATGTTGACGCGCTTTTGAAGGCCATCACGTCGAAAACGAAAATGCTGCTGCTGGCCAACCCCAACAACCCGACGGGCAGCTATATCACGCGCGAGGAACTGAAACACCTCTGCGAAAAAGTGCCGTCGAACGTGCTGATCCTGCTCGACAGCGCCTATGCCGAATTCGTGCAGGCCGCCGATTATTCCGACGGGCGCGACATGGTCGATGCGCATCCGAATGTGGTGATGCTGCGCACCTTTTCGAAAATTTACGGGCTGGCGGCGCTGCGCCTCGGCTGGGGGTATTGCTCGCCGGAGGTTGCGGGCGTGGTCAACCGCGTGCGCGGCGCGTTCAACGTCAACGCGCCCGCGCAGGCGGCGGGCGTTGCGGCGCTGGCCGATACCGATTTCCTGAAACGCACCATCGACATGACGACGACTGGCCGCACATATCTTGCGGAAAATATCGGCGCGCTGGGATACCGCGTGCTACCCTCGGTCGGCAACTTCCTGCTGATCGAATTCGGCGAAAACGCCGAAAATATCCGCCTTGGGCTGAAAGACAAGGGTATTTTCATCCGCCAGATGGGGGCGTATAATCTGCCAAGGCACCTGCGCGTCACCGTCGGCACGGCTGACGACAATGCGCGGCTGGTGAATGAATTGAAAAAACTGAAGGGCTGACCGTCATGACACGCAACCAGCAATGGATACTGATCGCCGTCGCCGCCGTTATCGGTGCCGCGCTGGTCGTGGGCGTCATCAAGAAAAAATTCCCGCACATCATCAAGGGTGGCAAGCCAGCGGTCGAGGGGCAACAGGTGGCCGGCGCCCCGCGCTTTGACAACCCGAACAACCTGCCCGTCTATACCGGCGCGCCGCCCGCGCCGCGCGGCGATTACAACCCGAAACTGAACCCCGCGATCCAGACCATCCAGGGGCAGTTCCGCCTGCTGGAGGCCGCAATCGGCCGTTCTGTCATGAGAAAGCAGGTCGGTTTCGACGATTTTGAAAAGCTGTCCTTCGGCGGTGCGACGGGCGTCGATCCCGCCTATGCCGTCTTCAATCCCGACGGCAAGATCAAGTTCCGCCCGATGATGGGCGCGTGGATCGACCAGCCCACGCTCGACCTGATCACCTCGCAGAAAAACATGCGCGTCTGGTACAGCCTGCGCCGCCAGGTAGACGAGACCGGCACCACCGATACGCTCTATGCCGTGATACCCGCGCCGACGGAGACGTTCTGCAAGCGTGTGCGCCTTGGCTATAAACTGCGCCCCGCGTTGAAATTCGCCGCCGACAACAGCCAGATCGTCAGCGACGAGGCGGACGCCATCCCGAATGACGCGATGAAAGTGCCGTCCTGCCTCACCTCCGGCGACGGTCGAGTCTATTATTTCCACCCGCTGCGCCTGCGCTTCCTGCGCAAGGGCGGAACGATGTGGCAAGGCCGTTAATATATTGAATTAAAACGATAATTCACGAATTATCACCGCGTTAATAAACGCGTGCTAAAATATTCGGCATGGGCACGACTATTTACCACGGCAGCCGTACGGTCGAGGGTATCGACGCGATCGATTTGACCAAAGCAAAATCGGGCGGATCCAGCTCGGAATACGGCATCGGTTTCTACACCTCGCTGAACCGCGCGGATGGCGAAACGAACGCGTTTTCGCGCGGCTCGACCGCAGGCTGGGTTTATGAATTCGAGATAAAAGCAAATTTCGACGGCTACAGCCGCGGCCACCGCGACCGCTGGATTTCCGGCTTCGACGAAGTGACGCGCGAACTGGTGCAGGATTTCGCCGGCGCCATGAAAAAACTGGGCGGCGATTTCGAAAAGTCGGGCGCGGAACTGCTGGAGCGTTTCGATGCCGGAAAAATGTCCACGCTCACCGGCCGCAATTTCATCATGAACCTGCAATCCGAATTCGGCGTGCCGCGCGAAGCGAATGCGGGCAAGCTGACCTCCGCCGATATTATCGACGCGGCGGGTTATGACGGGCTGCGCGGCAATGGCGGCGAATATTTCGTGTTCATGAACCCGAAAACGCTGCCCACGCCCGTGCCGCACGCCTTTGCGCATCCTGAAAACAAGCAGGCCGACGCGGTGGGGCAACTGCTGCGCGAAATCAGTTTTTTGAAGTCCAAGGATGAATACGGCCGCGGCGACGATGCGCCCGCGATCCAGCCGCATCTGCTGCGCGATATGCGCTTTGCCGTCGCCGAGATCGTTCATGATACCTTGAAGGGCAATATCGAGGCTTACCCGAAACTGCTGGGCGTGCGCAACCTGCTGGAGGAATCCGGCGTCGCCATTAACGGCAACCTGAAACATTTCATGGATGCCGCCGAACAGGCGACAGGCGCGGTTGCGAAACTCAGCCCCGAACAGATAGACGCGCGGCGGGAAGGCGAGGCGCTGGTCAAGGACAAGCCGGAGCGCATCAAGGGCGAGGGCTTCAACGATTACAAGGACCGCGTTTTTGCGTGGTACGACGCGAACAATCCGAGCGCGACCGACGCGCAGCAGCGCGGTTTCAGCCACGCGCTGTTCGACACGCTGTACCGCGACGCGCAACAGGCCTATGCCGTGCGCACGCTGGATGCGCTGGCGATCAACCACGACCCCGCGAAACTGGAGCGTATGCTGGTGCAGGATACGTCATGGGGGCTCAGCCGCAGCATGGGCGCGATCCAGCATATCGAATACGACCTTGATACCCTGAATTCAAAACCCGGCTTCAAAATGCCCGAAGCCCGCACCACGCCCACGGTCGAACACAAATTCACGGTCAGCCCGTCGAAACCTGCGGCGTAACGGCTATTACTTTTTCTTCTTCCGTTCTTCGCGGCGCTTGTCCGCCTCGATCCCGTACAGGCCGGTGCCTTTGGTGATCGCATCATCCGTCGGCAACAGCGTTCCTGCTTCGTATTCCGGCTTGCCGTCGAGTTCTTTATAAATCGGCGTGTAGTCGGGTTGGGTTTCGTCGAACAGCTGCTTGAAGCTGTTGATGGCGAAATAGTTGTCCTGGAAATCGTCGATCTGGTAATGCGTCTGCAAAATGCGTTTTGCATTAAACCGGATACGGTGCGGTGAATCGCTGTCGAGCGCGAAGACGGATTCCGTGGGCGACGACAGGATGCCCGCGCCGTAAATGCGCAGGCCCTGCGGCTCCTCGATCAGGCCGAATTCGACGGTGTACCAGTAAAGCCGCGCGAGCTTGTTGATATGACCCAGCTTGGCGGCCTTCAGCCCGCCGCGCCCGTATTCCGCCATGTAATCGCCAAAGGTCGGGTCGGCCAAGATCGGCACATGGCCGAACAGGTCGTGGAACACATCGGGTTCCTGAATGTAATCCAGCTGTTCCTTGCTGCGGATAAAGTTTCCGGCGGGGAAGCGGCGGTTGGCGAGCATTTCAAAAAACGGCTCGTCGGGGATCAGGCCGGGGACGGGGACGACCTGCCAGCCGGTGCGTTTCATCAAAATCTCGTTCACTTCCGAGAAGTGGGGGATGCGGTCTTCGTTGATGCCCAGCGTGGAAAGGCTGTCCATGAACATGCCGATGGCGCGGTTTTTCAGGATATCTTTCTGGCGCTTGTACAGCGTGCGCCAGACGGCGTGGTCTTCTTCGGTATATTGCCGTTGCGGCACGGTGAAGAAGTCGAGGTTGCCGGGCGTCCAGCCCTCGGGCGATGTGTAGTGCTGCGCGGAGCTGATGCCGCGGTCTTCGACAGGATTGGCCATGTCACGTTTTCCTTTTGATTTCAGGGCTTCAGTTTATCGCAGCTGCCCCAAAAAACAAGCACATGTAATTACCATAATTATATCATATCGCAGAAAAATTTGGCATAACGAAGGTTGATTCCGGGTTGGATTATGACTAAACTTGGCGAACCAATCGGAACAGGACTTCATGGGCATCTGGAACAAACAGGACAGGCTGAACAAAAAGCTGCGCGAAGCCATTTTGCGCGGCAGCTTTTCTCAGGTTCAAAACCTTGTCGATGAAGGTGCTTCGGTCGAGGATGCGCCGGGCGAGGGCAAATACCGCCCGCTGGCGCGCGCCGTGAATGAAAATATAACCGATATCGCGCGTTTCCTGCTGAGCCGTGGCGCAGAACCGAACGGTGATAACAGCGGCGTGACAAGCTATACCGTCGTTACCCGCGCGCTCAGCCACAAAAACCGCGAGATGGCGCGCATGTTGATCGAGGCGCATGCCGATATCATGACGCCCGACGGCGACGGAAAATCTCCCGTCCATTACGCCGCAGAACACGGCTTTGGCGATATCCTGCAACTGCTGGCGGAAAAGGGCGCGGATATGAACGCCCGCAACAGCCAGGGCAACACGCCGCTGCATATCGTCGCGCAGGCAGGCCACGCCAATATCGCCAAGCTGCTGATGGATCACGGCGCGGACCGTAACGCGACGAATGCCAGCATGAACACGCCCGCCGATGTGGCGGAAAAAGATTACCCGCGGCTGGCCGACATGATCCGCGGCGTGCCGCCCCGCGTCGAACCCGAAGCGGGCTGGCAGATGCTGGCCGATGACGAGGTCGCGCGCGTGTCCGAAAAAGCGGGCATCAATTACCGCCTGACCGAAACTTTCAATTTCACGACGCGCATCTATACCCATATCGCGCAGAACACGAAAACCAACGCCGAAAGCCATACCATCAAGCTGTTCGACGAATTGCGCGACAGCCCCGTGCTGGATGCCGCGCGCAACGCGCTGGCGGCGCTGGGCGGCAAGCCCGCCGACACGGCCCTGCAAAAACGCGCGCTGCCCGCGCCGGGCGCGGTGCCATGAGCATCTTCAACAAAAAAGACCGCGCCACGTCGCGCCTTGGCCGCAGGCTTTATAACGGAAAGTCCATCGAACTGGTGCGCGAAGCGATCGACGACGGCGCCGATGTGAACGCGACCTATTCGACCGACTGGGATTACAACACCATGCTCGGCTGGGCGGTCGCGCATAACCGCCCCGATGTCGTGGACCTGCTGATCGAACGCGGCGCAAAAACCGAAAACAGGAACAACAGCGATTACCATCCGCTGCTGCAGGCGACCAATGACCGCCGGCTGGAGGTGGCGCAGAAGCTGATCGATGCGGGCACCAATCTGGAGGCGGTCAATTCCAGCGGCTTTACCGCGCTGATATACGCCGCGCATGAAAACGCGCCGAAATCGCTGCAATTGCTGATCGACAGCGGCGCGAACCTTGACGCGCATGACCGCGCGGGCAATACCGCGCTGCATTATGCCGCCGTCAAGGGCTATGCGGGGCTGGTGCGCCAGTTGCTGGATGCGGGCGCCAGCCGCGACATCCCGAACGCCAACATGAACACCGCCGCCGACCTTGCCGCGAAAGACTATCCGCGCATCGGCGACATGATCCGCGGCGTGCTTCCGCAGCTGGAAGCCGCCCAGCCCGAGGCCGCGCCCGCGACCGATGCCAACGGCTGGAAACTGACCGATGCCAGCGAAGTGGCGCGCGTGGCCGACAAGCCCGCGATTGGCTACCGCGTCACCGAAATTTTCAATTTCAGCGCGGGTCTTTACACGCAGATTGCCCGCAATCTTGAAACCAACGCCGAAAGCCAGTCGTCGAAGACTTTCGCGCAGCTGGCCGACAGCGTCGCGGTTGAAGCCGCGCGCAACGCGCTTCTGCAACTGGGCGGCGATGCCGCGCCGGTTGTGGAAAAGAAAAAACTCCCCATGCCGGGGCAGGGTGCATCATGACCATCGCAGCCGAAGCCATGTCTGCGCTGGATGCCGGAAATTATCAGGGGCTGGCCGCGTGGCTGGATCGCGGCGGCGACCTTTATTCGCTTGCCGATAACGGCGAGACGCTGCTGCACAAGGCCGCCTATCGCGGGCATCTGCATATGGTCAAGGATTTGCTGAAACGCGGCATCACCATCAACGTGACCGATACGAGCGGCTTTACGCCGCTGCACGAAGCCGCGCGCGCGGGCCAGTTCCTTGTCGCGGCCTATCTGCTGGAACATGGTGCGGACCCATTGGTCATCAATAAAAACGGCAATACAGCGCAGGAGCTTGCGCGCGAAAAATCGGCCGAGCTTGCCGACATGATCGCCAATGGCGGCGTGCGCCCCCGCTGGCTGGTAACGGGCGACGACGAAGTCACGCGCATCAGCCCCAAGGCGGATATCGGCTACAGGCTGACGGAAATTTTCAATTTCGGGGCGCGGTCATATGTGCTGATCGCCCGCAACATGGTGGCGTCTGGCGAAAGCGTCACCATGAAGAATTTTTCCGATTTCAGCGAACCGCAGCTGATCGAACAGGCCGAAGACGCATTCACGCGCCTTGGCGGTCAATTCCCCGACGGCTACAGCCAGCGAAAACTGGATAAACCAAACCTGTTACCCGGCAGCCGCCGTCTTGGCGGTTAAGGGCGCGGCTTCGTATTTATAGGGAACGACCTTCTGCTCGATCGCGCCGAAGATGGATTTTCCGGCGGCGTCCAGCATTTCAATCCTGATCGTGTCGCCGAATTTCATGAACGGCGTCTTGCTTTCACCGCTCTCGACCTTTTCCAGCATGCGTTTTTCAACGATGCAGACATGGCCGCTGGAGCGGTCCTTGTTCGAAATCGTGCCCGACCCGATGATCGTGCCCGCGCAGAGCGGCCGCGTTTTCGCGGCATGGGCGATCAGCTGCGCGAAATCGAACACCATATCGGTGCCCGCATGGGGGCGGCCGAATGGCGCGCCGTTCCAGTCGGCATGCAGCGGCAGATGCACCTTGTTGTCTTTCCATGCCGTGCCCAGTTCTTCGGGCGTGACGGCGACGGGGGAAAATGCGCTCGATGGCTTGGACTGGTAAAAACCGAAACCCTTCGCCAGTTCGGGCTGCGCAATCGCGCGCAGCGTCACGTCGTTCACCAGCATGATCAGCTTGATATATTTTCCGGCATCCGATGCGGGCACGCCCATCGGCACATCGCCGGTGATGACCGCGACTTCGCCCTCGAAATCGATGCCCCATGCTTCGTTTTCAAATGCGATATCTTCGGTCGGCGACAGGAACGCATCCGATCCGCCCTGATACATCAGCGGGTCGGTCCAGAAGCTTTCCGGCATCTCCGCACCGCGCGCCTTGCGCACCAGTTCGACATGGTTGACGTATGCGCTGCCATCCGCCCATTGATAGGCGCGGGGCAGGGGCGATGCGCAGTTTTTCGGATTGAACGCCGCAGCGTCTTTCGCGCGACCCTGTTCAAGATCGGCTGCCAGCTGTTTCAATTGCGGCGCGCATTTTTCCCAATCATCCAGCGCCGCCTGTAGCGTGGGGGCGATATGCGCGGCGGGCGCGTATTGCGTCAGCGCCTTGTTCACCACCACCAGCTTGCCGTCGCGGGCGTGTTTGAGGGATGCGAGTTTCATTCTATTGTTCCTTTTGATGTCGTTGTTCTATCAGTTGGGTTTTGCGCGCCTCCCCTCTCCCTGTGGGAGAGGGTCAGGGAGAGGGCGCGTAGCACACCCTCGATATTCTCAAGAACTTCATTGTTCCAAAACCTCAATACCTCAAACCCCTGCGCATTAATGAATTTTGTGCGTGCTTCGTCTCGCTTGCTTTCACAATGCTGTCCGCCGTCGATTTCGATGACCAATTTCGATTTAAAGCACATGAAATCGACGAGATAAGGGCCGACCGGATATTGCCGCCGGAATTTATACGCGTCGAAACGCTTTGCCTTTACCGCATGCCAGAAAATTTTTTCTGCGGGTGTCATCTCGTTGCGCAAGGCGCGCGCTTTTTTCTTCAGCGCGCTCGAATAAGGCCTGTTCTTCGGGAATTTCGGGCCCTCTCCCCGACCCTCCCCCATAGGGGGAGGGGGAATTTCGGGCGTTTCGCGCATGTTTTTAAGACGCCGCCTTTTTGCTGCCGTCGTCTTTCAGCACGCCGCGGCGGATCTGGTCGTCTTCGAGGGATTCAAACAAGGCCTGGAAATTGCCTTCGCCGAATCCTTCGTTGCCCTTGCGCTGGATGATTTCGTAGAAGATGGGGCCGATGGCGTCCTTGGTGAAGATCTGGAGCAGGATGCCCTGGCCCTTGGTCGGCGCGCCGTCGAGCAGGATGTTGAGGCTTTGCAGCTTTGCCGTGTCTTCGCCATGCCCCGGCACGCGCGCGTCGAGTTTTTTGTAATAGGTGTCGAGCGTGGTCTGGAATTCCATGCCCGTGCCTTGCAGGTCGGTCACGGTGGTGTAGATATCGTTGGTGCCGAGCGCGATATGCTGGATGCCTTCGCCGCCGTAGCGTTTCAGGAATTCCTCGATCTGCGATTTGTCGTCCGATGATTCATTGATCGGAATGCGGATTTTGCCGCAGGGGGAGGTCATGGCTTTGGATTTCAAACCCGTGAGCTTGCCTTCGATGTCGAAATAGCGGATCTCGCGGAAGTTGAACAGGTCGGTATAAAAATCCGCCCATTTCGCCATGTTGCCGCGCATCACGTTGTGCGTCAGGTGGTCGAGATAGGTGAGGCCTGCGCCCTTGGACGCTTTGTCGATGATGTTGAAATCGGTTTCATAGATCGAACCGTTCTTGCCGTATTTATCGACGAGGTACAGGATCGATCCGCCGATGCCTTCGATGGCGGGGATGGAGAGTTCGCCGGGGCCGACTTTGCCTTTAATTTCCTTCGCGCCCTTCGACACCGCATGGGCGAGCGCCTTGGCGGCGTCCTTCACGCGGAATGCCATGGCGATTGCGCCGCCGCCGTGGCGTTTTTTCGCGAACTCGGTCGCTTCTGGTTCGGCGTTCAGGATGTAGTTAATGTCGCCCTGCTGCCAGAGCGTGACCTTTTTCGACTTGTGCGTGCCGGTCTTTTTAAAGCCGAGGCTGGCAAAAAGTTTTTCGAGTTTTTCCGGTTCGGTGTGGCTGTATTCCACAAACTCGAAACCGTCGGTGCCCATGGGGTTTTCGAACAGGTCGGCCATTTTGATGCTCCTTTGAATGCTGTAGGGGTGATATTAATCTTTTTGCCCCTCTTTTCAAGGAAAACGGCGCGCGCGGGGCGGGGTTTTGCCCTTATTTTTGCTTGGCTTTTTTTGCTGC
>JADYYV010000189.1 GCA_020853455.1 Alphaproteobacteria bacterium
ACCGTCTCGGCGCAAAGCGGGACTTTGCAGCCGACCGTATTTTGAAGCCAGCTATCAATAAACCTCACGGAAAACGGTTTCTTGTTTTTGCCGATGAAGTAACTGTAGAAAGCCGTCTGCCATACACGCCGGTCGCAGCCGAAAATCCAGTCTCCATCCGGTACATCTACGTTAAGGAAGTCCGGCAGGTCTTTCCATGCGTATGAAAGATATTGGCTGGTGCGTTTCCAAACGGGATGCGTTTCTGCTTCCTGATTTAGCCGCTCGATATATTTTTCATCACCGGATAGAGCTTGCAACTCATTCAGAGCTTGGATAAGGCGTTGCTTTTCCCGTTCCACCCGTCTTTGAATTTCGATGGCTTCCTTTTGATACTGTCTTTCTTGGGCTTGGATTAGCTTTTCCAGTTTCTCTTGCAGCTTTTTAAAAACGCTATCATGCGCCTTTGCATTGTGAAGCCATCGAACACGCTTTGGATCATTGATAGATGCCCAAAATGTTTCCCAATTCAATACGTCTGCCGGGGTGAGATCGGACAAGTCGATTTCGATTGCGGATATGTTGGCTTTTGCCAATTTCTGCGCTTTATATTCATCCACTTTATGCCGATAGAAAATTTCGATGATGAGCGGCGTATTCCCAGCCGTTGCCAATATGTCGGCCTTCACATCATGAATCTCCTTTTCATCTTCCACCGTATCAAAAGCTATAACCTTGCCATGCGTAACGACGGTTTCCTGCTGCGTGTGTTCCACGCCTCTTGAATCCCTTCCTGATATGCGAACAACAAATTGCGGCAAGGTTATTTGCTTTTTCTCTTTGATGAGTTGCTTGGCCGCCAGATGGATCGCGCTTTCCAGCCCAGTTACGCACTCGCGGTCAACATCGTGCCTGAAATGGTGCTGCCTTAAATTGCCCTTGGCAGCAATCAAAGCTGCCCGACACGACGGACAAATGCAGGCGCATTTCTTGCCACTTTCTACCTCGGCAATGTGTACGAGAATATTTTGTTCGTTCAAGCCGAAGGGCAATTTTATGTCTGTCATAGCCGACCCTCCTTAATTTTAAGGACTTCTCGTTCCATGCCACTTCGAGTTTCTAAGGATAGCGACGGCGCTCCATAGCCGATGTGACCCGCCACACGCGGCAAATTGATGGTCGTTTCGCCATCAACAAGCACTTCCTCTGCGGAAATTTTATGTGTGTGTAGCACATTGACGGTTACGCCAGCGTCTTCGTCCCTGACGCTGACGATATGGTGCATAGGAACTTTGCCGTAGAACTGAAATGCCTGCTGATAAACGTCACTCGTTTCCACCATATATTTCGCCAGCTTATCGAAGCTCCTAAACGGCGGAAAATGGCTCGTCCATGACTTCCCGGCGAATAGGGGGACGTAAACCCCTTCGCCCAACTTGTAACTATCCGGCAAGTCAGGGGGCAAGCCCTGCAATTCTGTTCGCCTTTGGTCGATAAAGGCATCCGGTGTCATCACAAAAATCACGGCTTGGGGTAAATTGCCGATGGGATATTTGGAATCCGCCAGCAAAGCCGCTCTGGATTTATACCCAAAATACGCCGCCACAAGCTCATGCGCGTGCGATGATTTCAGGATGATGCCGTGATTGTTTTGGGTAAAGGCGCGTAATGAATCCGCGCAAAGTTTTGTAATGTCGTCTGACATTTTAACCTCTGTTAAAGTGCGGGCTTACTGGTAGCCGAGAGTGTTTAAAGACAACCATGCCAGCAGGTTTAACAAAGATTAACTGGTAGGCTATCGGTGGTGTTTGCCTCGCGTTTCAGTCACTCACAACTGGGGCGCTTGATTCCTTGGATGGGAACATAGCCAAGAAAATGCGGGGAGTCCAGAGGGGGCGCAAAAGCCCCTTTTTGGTCTGGTGTCCAGAGGGCAGGAACGCCCCTTCAGGTTGAGGGGTTTTCAGGGGGCGCGAAGGCCGCCCTGAGCAGGCGGATTGAACAGGCTGGAACGGTTCATGGCCGGAAGGCCAGATGAGACATGCCGCATATCGGCAGGCATGGCCTCTGGCACGGGAGCAACCCCAGCGACAACCCGCCCCTGCGGGGCCGTCGCGGTGTGCGGGGCGAAAGTGCCAAAAGCATGATGCCAGGACGAGCCCGGATGATGCGCCGTCATCATCCGGCGTTTTCGTCCTTGCGTTATGCCGGGGTGGGAACGCCATGCAATGAGCATGGCGTCGGGAGGGGCGCAAGCCCCCTTCCTGCGGGGTGGGATGCAACGGGCGGGGGAAACAGGCGGCGATAGCTGCGGCATTACCCTGCCCTTGCCAAGCTAGGGATTGGGATGCGCGACTCGCGTGTCACAATCCACAGCTTGCCATACCCGCGCCTTCGGCGCGTTCTGCGGAAAAATAATTTTTGCAACTTTGTTGCCCGCCTGAGATAGGCGGCTGGGAGCCGAAAATTTCTCAGCGAGTCACGCTGTTAGACATACGCTGCGGGCGGCTGCGCGTCAAGTTTTTGAGGGTGCTTGTGCGGCGCACAAGTAACGCTTTTTAAACTTCGATTAATGAGCGCTTGATAGCCTGAAAGTATCAGCAGAACTGAAAAATGACTCGATGCCAAGGACGTAATTGCCGTTCTTAAACTCGGTAATTTTATGACCCGTTAATCTCTATCTGCATTCCGGGGGGAGCGCATGACAGACGAAACGGATGCAAAAGAGGATAACACGGAGAACGAATACTCGGTGTTTTTCTCCCTGCGGATAACCCCGGTACAGAAGCGCAAGCTGAGGACGGATGCGGGCAGCATGACCGTGGGGCAGTATGTCCGGCATTGCCTGTTCGAGAACCCCACACCACAAAAACGGGTGTTCCGCCGTCCGGTACAGGACGAAAAAGCCCTGACGCAACTGCTGGGAGCGCTGGGTAAAGGGCGGCTGTCGAACAACCTTAACCAGCTTGCCAAGGCCGCCCATAGCGGGTCTTTGCCCTTGTCGCCGGAGACGGAAAAAGCCCTCCAGACGGCCTGCGCGGAAGTGTCCGAAATCCGCGCTCTGGTGGTCAAAGCCTTGGGCTATGAGGCCATACCATGATCCTCAAGGCCAGCCAGAGGGCAAATTCCGCGGAACTGGCCAAACACCTGCTCAACGGCGACGACAATGACCATGTGACGGTGCATGAAATCAGGGGTTTCATGTCCGCCACCCTCGAAGGGGCATTGCAGGAAGCCTATGCCATGAGCCGGGGCACGCGGTGCGAGCAATTCCTGTTCTCCCTGTCCCTCAGCCCGCCCGAAGATGCGGATGTGCCGATCGAGGATTTTGAGGCGGCAATCGAGGAAATCGAGAAAAAACTGCTGTTATTGGGGCAACCTCGTATCGTCGTCTTCCACGAAAAGAGCGGGCGGCGGCATTGCCACGTCGTCTGGTCGCGCATCGACACGGAAAAGCTGGTCGCCGTGAACATGGCGCACTTTAAAAAGAAGCTTATGGACGTTTCTCGCGGCCTGTTCCTCCGCTACGGCTGGAAACTCCCCAAGGGAATGCAGCGCGGCGAGCGGCGCAGCCCGTTCCACCTGACGATGGAAGAACACCGTCAGGCCGTGCGCCTGTCGCACGACCCCCAAGCCATGAAAGCCCTGTTCAAGGGCGCATGGGAGCAATCCGACACCAAGGAAACCTTCATCCGCGCTCTGGAAGAGCGGGGTTTCCTTCTCGCCCGTGGCGACCAGCGAGGCTTTGTCGCCCTCGATGTGACGGGCGGGGTATATTCCCTGACAAGATGGCTGGATATTGGCACAAGGGATTTGAAATCCCGCCTCGGGCCTCCTGAAAAACTGCCTGATATCGCCTCGGCCAAGACATTCCTGGCCGAGCGCATGGGCGAGAATTTGCAGCGTTATATCGCAGAGACAAAACAACGCGCAAAGGAAATCCGGCAGCCGCTGGTGCAGGAAATCCGCGCCCTTGTCGCCGTTCAGCGCAAAGACCGCGCCGCGCTGATTGAACGGCAAGAAAAACGCTGGACGCAGGAAACGCGGCAGCGGGCAGAGCGCCTGCCGCGTGGATTTAAGGGGATTTGGCACAGGGCAAGCGGCGCATATAAGAAAGTACGCCTCCAAAACGAGGCCGAAACCAAGGCGGCTCTCGACCGGGACAGGAAAGAGCTTCACGCGCTTGTGCGCGAGCATCTTCTGGAACGGCAGGAGCTGCAAAAATCCGTCAATAAATATAAGGAAGAATACAAGGCCGAAGCCTTGCGGATCAGGCGCGAAATCGCGCGATATGTCAGCACTCGCACAGAGCCGCCGCAGACGAAGGCGAAAGCCGCAGCGGGAAAAGCGCCGCTTGCGGCGCAACTGGCGCAGCTTGACGCCAAAATCAGCCTGCTTCCGGCTGATTTGCTGCGGCAGGAACTTGCCAAATACACGCCTGCCGCCGCCGACACCCTGCCGCCCGCCGTGGCGACGGCGGATGTCGCCGCCACGCCTCAAAACCTGCCGCGTGCGGCTCAACTGGCGCAGGTCGAAACCCGGCTTGCGCTGCTGACGGGGGATTTGTCCAAGATGCAGGCCGCGCTTGAGAGCAACCTGATCTCCGATGAAATGCGCGGCAGGATACGCAGGATGATAGACAAGACCCTCGAAACCCTGCAACTGAAAGAAATCGAAACCAAGACGGCGGAAGAAAAGGCGCAGGAAAAATCCCGCGCCTATCAGCAAAAGCAGGCCGAATTTAACGAATACGTCCGGCAATACGCCGTCCTGCAACTGAAGGTCGAGGAAGAAAACAGGCGGCGGGCCGCCAACCGCGAGTTCATGGGCATCATCAATAACATGAGCTATGCCCTGAACGGACTCCCAAGATGGCAAATCACGGTGATGGAGCCGCCCCCGCAATACAGGCTGGACGAGCGCGATTACCTCAAATCAGTCGTGCGGCAGCGCGACGACAACCAGCTCCTCGACCGCGTGTTCCGTTCGCCGGAAAACGAATGCCAAGTGTCGAAACGCCCGCCGATTGACCCCAAGATTGCCGTTCCGAACCTTCGCCGGA
>JADYYV010000190.1 GCA_020853455.1 Alphaproteobacteria bacterium
CGGCCCGACCCACCAGCCGGTGGAACATCTGGCCGCGCTGCGCTGCATTCCCAACCTGCTTGTCCTGCGTCCTGCTGATGTCATTGAGACGGCGGAAGCTTGGCAGATCGCGCTGGAACACACGACCGGCCCGTCTGTGCTGGTGCTGACGCGCCAGAACCTGCCGCTGGTGCGCAAAGAGGCATCGGACGAAAACCTGGCCAAGCGCGGCGCGTATATCCTCGCCGAAGGCTCATCTGACCCTGCCGTCACCATCTGGGCGACCGGATCGGAAATCGAAATCGCGATGAAGGCGCGCGACATGCTGGAGGCCGACAAGATTTCCACCCGCGTCGTCTCCGCCCCGTCATTGGAACTGTTCGCGCAGCAGGATGCGAAATACCAGTCGTCGCTGATCGGTTCTTCCAAGGTGAACGTCGCTGTCGAAGCCGCCGTGCGTCAGGGCTGGGACCACATCATCGGCCGCGACGGCATCTTCGTCGGCATGAAATCCTTCGGCGAAAGCGCGCCCTATCAGGAACTCTACAAACACTTCGGCATCACGGCAGAAGACATTGTGGCGCAGGTGAAGAAGAAGGTTTGATTTTTTCTGGCATAGAATGAACCTCGCCAGCGTCGCCGGAGGGCGGGATCCGGCTACGCGGTGTCTGCCGCGTGTAGGGGGACACAGATAAGAAAATGGAAAAATATCTTGTCTATAACAAGTGTCGTGAAAAACTGGCGCAGGGAATACCTCTTGAAGAAATTATCCAAACCCTTCGTGATGGTGGGTTTGGCAAAGTCGAAACGATGAAGGCGTTAATCGATTGGGGACAAGCCTCTGTAATAGATGCTAAGCGTATTGTCCACGAAAGCCCGACTTGGGCAGATGTACGCAAGCGTGACGAGGAATTTCATTCTGAATTGGAAGATGCGACGAGAGAAGAACTTTGAAGCGTTCACCTGTTGCGACCTTCCAATTCTTCCAAGGATTTTTAGTTTCCCTACAGCTTCATAAGACGCGCGGACGCTACCGGACCCCGCCCTTCGGCGGGGTGGGATATTGTAATTTAGCAGTTAGTTAAGCAACCCCTTCCGCTTATATCTCTGCTCCACCTTCTTCGCCGTTTCCGGCGAGGCGACCCAGTACATGGGGGGTTTTGACACCGCGTCGATGCGGGTGAGGCGCGGGCCGTGGTCGGGCATGGCGTGGGCTTGTTTGGCGGGCAGGCCGTCGCCGATTTTTTTCTGGGCCTGAAAGAAATTGATGTCGTCGATATTAAATCCCGATGTCACGCCGTAATGCGCGTCCAGCAGGCTGCGGAGTTTTTCACGATCGACCGTCACCGCCGCCAGTTTCGGGTTCAGCGACACCAGCGCGTCCCAGCTGTCCTTCAGCACTTGGGGCGCATCCGCATCTTTCAGCTTTTGCCAGATGCCGCCGCCGCGCCAATAGGCTTCGAGCGCGCGCGTTGTCTTCACGCCCGCGAGCTGCTGCAGCTCTTCGTCGGCGAACAGGCGTTTCAGCGTGATGTCTTCGTACCCCGACGCCGTCATGCCTTCGGGGATTTTCCATGCGCCTGCGATGCCGCGCAGGTTGTTGCCGCGCTGGAAATTCCAGGCGGGATGGCGGGATGCTTGGTTGAAGGCCTTTGAAATCGAAAGGGGTTTTCGGGGCTGCGGCATCGTTATGTTCCTTTGTGAAGACTGCACGTTATGTTAAAAAATTTCCTATGTCAACTTGCCCCCAAAGGCTTTAAAAATAGCCCCAAGAACCTAATTCATCCGGCATAGAGAGGGAAATCACATGACCGTAAAAATTGCCATCAATGGCTTCGGCCGCATCGGCCGCCTTGTCCTGCGCTCCATCATGGAAAGCGGCCGCAACGACGTGACCGTCGTCGGCATCAACGACCTTGCAACGTCGGAGGCGAACGCCCACCTGCTGAAATACGATTCAGTGCATGGCCGCTTCGGCGGCGACGTGAAGGCATCGGGCGACAAGCTGGTCGTCAACGGCCACGAAATCCGCATGACCGCGATCAAGGACCCGACCCAGCTGCCGTGGAAAGACCTGGGCGTTGATATCGCGATGGAATGCACGGGCATCTTCACGAAGAAAGAAGACGCGCTGAAACATGTTCAGGCGGGCGCGCGCAAGGTCCTCATCTCCTCCCCCGCGACCGATGAAGACATTACCGTCGTCTATGGCGTGAACCATGACAAGCTGGCAGCGAACCATGTGGTCGTCTCCAACGCATCCTGCACCACCAACTGCCTTGCGCCCGTCGCCTATGTGCTGAACAAAGCGGTCGGCATCAAGCACGGTTTCATGACCACCATCCACAGCTATACCGGCGACCAGAACACGGTCGATACGATGCACAAGGACCTGCACCGCGCGCGCGCGGCGGCGATCAACATCATCCCGACTTCGACCGGTGCGGCCAAAGCCGTCGGCCTCGTGCTGCCGGAGTTGAAGGGCAAGCTGGATGGCACCTCGCTCCGCGTGCCCACGCCGAACGTGTCGGTCGTGGATTTCAAATTCACCGCGAACCGCGAAACGACTGTAGATGAAGTCAACAAGGCGATTTCGGATGCAGCCGCAAACGGCCCGCTGAAAGGCATCCTCGGCACCTATAGCGAACCGCTCGTATCGTCGGATTTCAACCATGACCCCCACAGCTCGATCTTCGCGCTGAAGGAAACCAAGGTCATCGACGGCACCTTCGTGCGCGTGCTGATGTGGTACGACAACGAATGGGGTTTCTCGAACCGCATGTCGGACACCGCTGTTGCGATGGCAAAGCTGAAATAAGCTTCCGCACACCCGACTCAGGACAAAGCCCCCGCGCCGCAAGGCCGGGGGTTTTTCCTTGTGCGGGCAGCGGTACAGCCGCGTCCATTTGCTTCAAAACCCTTGATATTCCGCGCCCTCCACCCGAACTGCGCAATATTATGTTAAAATAGGAGATGTAGGAGAGGGTGTCC
>JADYYV010000191.1 GCA_020853455.1 Alphaproteobacteria bacterium
ACCGGAACATGGGAAAACCATCCATGCGCACCGGCACATCCTTGTTCAGCGACAGCCTGACGGAGGCGAGGACTTCGACCAGCGCCGCGCCGCAGGCCCAGCCCGCCAGCACACCGATGATGCCGATCACCACGCCCTGAAAAAAGAAAAGACCCACCACGTCGGATTCGGAAAAGCCCATGGATTTCAGGATCGCGATATCGCGGTATTTTTCCATGACCGATGATGAAATGAGGTTGTAAATGCCAAAACCCGCCACCAGCAGGATGACGGAAACGGTCGTGTACATGATGCCGTTTTGCACGACGAATAATTCGAAAATATTCTGGAAGGCTTCCTGCCAGCTTTCGGCCTTGTAGCGGAATTTGCGTTCGAGGGATGTGGCGACGGCCGGCGCGGAATCGACATCCTCGAGGCGGATATTGATCTGGTTAATTTTATCGACCTTGTTCTGCAATACCTGCACTTTTTTGATATTCGCGTATGACGTGCCGGAATCGACCTGCGTCACGCCGGAATCGAAAATGCCGACCACCTTCATCTGCATGATGACGCCGACCGGCGAGACGACGTTCAGCCGCGCGCCCATATCGAGACCGATTTTATCGGCCAGCGCGCGGCCGAGGATGATGCCGTTTGATGTGGTCATCAGGTTTTCGATACGGCCTTCCTTCATGTCGCGCGCCAGTTTGCTGGCGTTGCGCTCCAGCCGCGGATCCACGCCATAAACTGTGGTCGATACGTCACGCCCGCCATAGCGCAGGAAGGCCTGGCCTGAAGTGACGGGCGAATAGGTAAGCCCCGGCATTTCCTTCAGCCCTTCGACGATCTGCCGGTAGTTGCGCACGCCTTGCGTTTCTTCCTTGGGTTTCAGGCCGCGGATGATGGTGACGGCATCGGGATAACGCACCACCACGGGCTGCGCCTCCGGCTTTCGGAATTCATCGCTGATTTTCACGTGTGGATAGGCATCCACCAGCCGCTTGATGAAAAACTGGTGCATGCCCTGCAGCATGCCGGAAATGGCGATGAAGAAGGCGACGCCCAGCATGACGCCCACGACCGATATCGCGGCCTGCCGTTTACGGTTCACAAGATAATGGAGAGCGACATAGCCGATCATTTTCTGACTTCGGGCGCGCGGGCGAGGATGGTGTCGTTTTCGGTGATGCCGGACAGGATTTCAACCACCGCGCCGTCCGATTTGCCGGTCTTGACGGGCGTTTTGACGGGTTTCGCGCCCGCGATCCACACCGCGTTGTCATTCACCGCTTCGGCGGGGACGACCAGCGCGTTTTCGGATTTATCCGTCACCACATTCACCTCGATCGTCATGCCGATCAGAAGCGGCGTATCGGGCGGAAGCGCAATGCGCACACGGAAGTTTTTGTTCACGGGATCGCCCTTGGGCGTGATGTCGGCGATTGTGCCTTCCAATACCTGCCCCGAAATCGCATCGGCCTTTAAAAGCGCGGTCTGGCCGCGTTTTACCTTGAGAATATCTTCTTCGTCGACATCGGCGGTGATACGCAGGTTTTTGGTTTCGCCCAGCCAGAACACGGTTTGCGCGGGCGATTTCACTTCGCCCGGTTCGATATCGCGGCGCAGGATCACGCCGTCGATGGGCGATACCAGCGACATGCGGTCGATCACCAGTTTCTGGTTGTCGATGCGCGACTGTATTTCATCGTAATTGCCGACCGCGTCGTCAAACGCCTTTTTGCTGATATAGCCCTTGTCGAGCAGACCCTTGTTGCGGTCAAACTCGTTTTTCATCTGCGCAAGGCGCGATTCGTATTCCTGCAGCTTGGCGCGTTCCGCCGCATCATCGGCACGCGCGAGCATCTGGCCCTTGGTCACGACGGCATTGTCATCGACCAGCACCTCGGCATAGCGCGCAGTCAGCTGCGGCGCGACCTGCAGCCAGCTGGTGGGTTCAACCTCGCCCGTTGCATAGACGGCCTCGACGATATCTTTGCGGAATGGCTTCACGGTGTTGGCCGCTGCCGTGCCTGCGCCGCGCAAATGCAGGAAGCCTGCGGCGACAGCCAAAATCAAAAAAATGACGAAAATAATTTTCAGCGCGCGCATGACCGGCTCCCCTGCCGCCATTATATAACGCATGACAGGCGAAAATCACGCATCGCGCGCGATAATTATGGAGAATTAGGGCTTCAGCCCCTTCTGCTTCGGTTTCGTCGCATCATTCGCCGGCGCGGCATAGCCGAGCTTGGCGGGTGTGATGGGCGCGTAGCTGACGATTTCCTTGAAATGCACATGCACGGGATCGGCATCGGACGACAATTCCAGTTTTTTCTCGCCAAAGGCTTTATCCAGATAACGGCGTGCGACCAGCGCCTTGCGCGCATCGCCAAGATTCAGGTCATGCGCCGCTTCTTCGGCCAGCAGCGCGCCCGACAGCACATCCGCCATATGATCGAGCAGCTGGCGCGCGAAACGCTCGCCATCCTGCGGATGGGCGCGCAGGTGGATCAGCGCGTTCATGGCTTCTTTCAGCCCTTTGTCGAGCAGCATTTTTTCAGCCGCCAGTTCGGCGGGCAGCGCGTCGGAAATCTTGCGGATTTTTTCGACGAACACATCGTCGCCGGGTTCCTTGCCCACCACCATGCGCAGCAGTTCCAGCGCCTGAATATTGGCGGGGCCTTCCCACACCGTCAGCACCATCGCGTCGCGGTACTGGCGCGCTGTCGGGAAGTCTTCGGTGTAGCCGTTGCCGCCCACCATCTCGAGCGCCTTTTTGGAACATTGGACGGCATCCTCCGCCGTGCGGTATTTGGCAAGCGCGGTCGACAGGCGCAGCCAGGTGCGCTGTTCTTCATCCGCCAGAGCTGCATCGAAAGTTTTCGCGGCTTCAAACGCCAGTGCTGTTGACGCTTCGCTGCGCACCATCAGGTCGAACAATTCGTTCTGCACCATCGGATAGTTGATGATCTCTTTTCCAAACGCCTTGCGGTGCGTCGCCCAGCTGGCGGCCTCCAGAAACGCGCGGCGCGTGACACCCGCTCCCGCCACAGCATTGTGGATGCGCGAATATTCCAGCGCCTCCATCATGATGCGCAGACCATGCGGCGGCGGCGCGATTTCGATCACTTCCGCGCCTTCAAGATCGATTTCGCCCGTCGCAAGACCCTTGGTGCCGAGTTTGTCTTTCAGGCGGCGGATGCTGTAGCTGTTCTGTTCGCCGTTCGCGAGATGGCTGGGGACAAGGTAGAGCCCCAGCCCCTTGCTGCCCGCAGGCGCGCCTTCGGGACGGGCAGTTGCCAGCGCAAGGCCGGAATTGGCGTTGCTGGTGAACCATTTCAGCCCGTGCAGCGTGGTTTTTTCGCCGTCTTTTTTGGCAACCGTTGTGGTCGCTCCCACATCCGACCCGCCATGCAGTTCGGTCGCCCAGGTGCCGCCGGTTTTGGTCAGCCCGTCCATGCGCGTCATTTCATGCAGGTACGCGGCGCGCACAGCGGCCGGCGCGAATTTATCCAGCACATAGGCAACCGCGCCCGTCATGGTGACGGGGCAATGCACGGAAATATCGGATTGCGA
>JADYYV010000192.1 GCA_020853455.1 Alphaproteobacteria bacterium
CTATGTCGATGGCCCGGATGCCGGCAAGCATAAATTCACGAGCGCGCTTGCCGCATCCGTGTTCAAGGCCGCGATACCCGGCGTGCGCCCCGTGCTGGACAAGGCCTATGGCGTTGCCCCCGCCAAGGTCGCCGCCGTGCAGCCGCCCGCACCCGCCAAGCAGCCCAAGCCGCCGAAAGCCGCCACGCTGTAATGACGCCGGCCACATCCCGCATACGCATCGTCGGCAGTTTCGACGATCTGGTGAACGCATCCTTCGGGCCGGAGGTGAATGCGATTTGCTGGGCGCGGCAATTGCCGGGAAATTTCGATGAAATCGCGGCGCTGCTACAGGATGAAGAAGACATCCTGTCGCTTGATGAAGAAGCAATTGAAACCCTGCGCCCGCGCCTGAGCGAACAAGGCCGCATCGCCGCCGACATCCTGCTTGCCGACCGTCAATTGCTGCACGAGCGCGGGCTGCTGCCCAGCCTTGAATGCGTGCCGCGCTATCCGCGCGACGACGATAATGCCGTGCCGACGGATGTATATTCTTTCCACGCCGACCGCGCCCCCGTTCAGGCCGACACCTATCTGTGCAGCTATAACGAATCTTCGAGCGAAGGGCTGGACAATGCCTCCGCGCAACGCCGCATCGACAACCCCGTAACACGGCAAAAATTGCAGGATTTATTCGCGAATGAAGGCGGCGACAGTTTCGACGAATTCTTGCGCGAACATTGCTATGACCTGCATTATGCTCCGCTGCCAAACGCCGTGCGCTATTCGTTCGGCATCGGCAATATGTGGCGCATCGCGGTCGAATATCCGGGCAGCCCCGTTGCGCCCTGCATCCACCGCGCGCCCGACACGGTTGACGGACGCCCGCCGCGTTTGTTACTCATCAGTTAGCATGCAGCCGCTCGACAACATCATCTGGACCGCGCTTACCACCCGCCAATCCCATTTCGCAATGGGCGACGACAAGGTGAAGCGTTTCGCGCCCGAAGTCGCGCCCTTCAGCGGGTTTGAAAATGGCGTGGTCGATCATGACGCGCTGGCCGCACTGCTGGGCAATGGCGTAACGGCTTTGTTCCTGAACGAGCCGTGGCAGCCGCGCAAAGGCTGGGAAGTGCTGGCGGGCGCGCCGCTGATCCGGATGGTCTGCGATAACGGCAGCCCCGAGGCAAAGGAAAGCACGACGGAAATCGTGAAACTGGGCGCGGAGAATTCGGCGGAGATGATCGGGCTGACGACGCTCGCCCGCCCCGGCCCTTTCACCAGCCGCACGCATGAAATGGGCGATTATTTCGGCATTTATCAGGACGGCAAACTGGTTGCCCTTGCGGGCGAGCGGATGAAGGTACCTGGATACACCGAAGTCAGCGCCGTCTGCACCCATCCCGATTACACAGGGCGCGGCTATGCGGCGGCGGTGATGATGAAAGTGATGCAGGGCATCGTGGCACGCGGTGAAACGCCGTTCCTGCATTCACGCGCCGATAACGACCGCGCGGTAGCATTATACAACCGCTTTGGCTTCAAGACGCAATGGGCGGGACATTTTGTCGTGCTGCGCTGCGAATAGGTGGAACTATCTGTCCTCTGGCCGCTTGGCCTCCTGTCATCCATTTCCCCTCTGCAACAGGAGATTTCGCCATGTCCAGCATCACCCCCCCCTGAAAATTCAACGGAAACCGAACGCAAGACGCTGCACCTGAACGGCCTCACCTTTGAAAACCTTGAAACGCAGCCGGAACCCGTCGATCACGACGAAGACCGCCGCGCGCGGGAAAAATTCGCGGGCGACGCGTTTTACGGGTCGGCGCGCGGCATCAGGAAAATGGTGAAGGCGGATAAGGTGACGCAGAAATTCGACGACCTGACCCGCAAAGAACGCCTGAACCCGGAAATCAACCACGAGCGTAATGACGACGATATTCACTAGGCTTACCCCCAACCAGACGGTTGCGGGGTATGCCCGTTATTTCCCGATATTGACCCCGAAAGGCAGGAACACATCCTTGCCGCCGCGCCGCAGCTGCACGAAATATTTCAGGTATCCGGGGTGGTCGGGATGGAGCATGAATTTGACAGGCGACGCGCCGCGGTCTTCGGGTTTCCCCGGCTCAGCGCCCATCGGGTGCATATGGGCGACCGCCTTGAAGCCTTCATAGAAACCGACGATATGCCCATAGGCGCCCATCACGGGTTCAAGATCTGCCAGCGGCTTTCCATCTTCGCCCGTCAGGACGATGTCGGCATTCACGGGCGTACCTGCCTTGATCAGCGTATCGGCGAAAACAACCTTGCCCGTCACGCCGGCGGTGCTGGCGCTGTCGGTTGCGCTGCGGTCGGTGCAATCGCTTGCGCAGGGCGACGCGCCCTTCAATTTGACGGGGATCATCTGCTCCCCGTTGCCGAGCAGCTTTATATCCACATACGCCACATAGTCATGTCCGGTTTGCGGCGTGAAGGAAAATGTGTAACTGCCCGCATCCGCGCCCGCAACAGGATGGACATGGTGATAATCGACAAGGCTTTGATCGACGACAAGCAGGTGAATTTTCCGCGTATGCCGTTCTTCCAGCGCGGCCAGCGATACGGGCATACTGTTCCTTGTCAGCTTCAAGGTGAAGGTTGTGTCCTTGCCCTGCACCAGAACATCCGGCGTCACGGTCGCGGTCGCGCCCATTTTTTCGACAGGAGCTTTTTCATGTTCCATGCCGGTGTCATGCTCCATCCCTGCGTTCCCTTCCTGGGTCAGCGCGGATAAACCGATGATGCCAAGCACGGCCAGAAGGGGGAGCATGAACTGGAACAGGCGGGAATACATTTTTTTGATCCTTTCGACTCAAACGGTCACCGGAAGTATCGCATAGGCGCGGAGTGCGATAAAACCCGCTTAAGTGATATATTATGTAAATAATTGTTAATATATATACCGTGCTATATCAATGGGATGGGCAGATCTCCGGGTATTAACAAGCTTCGCGGGTGGACAAGGGGTTTTCGGGGGCTATATCCTCTCCCGTGACGACCGCGAATGCGGCGTCAGTGTGCAACCCAACAAAAGGATAATTGCCATGCAAGAACAACTGAAAAAAGACGAAAAAGGCTCCTGTTCCTCCAACGCTCCCAAAACCGGCTCTTGCGGCACGGAAGCGAAAAAAGTTGAGACCTCGGGCTCTTGCAGCACCAACACCGGCTCCTGCGGTTCGACCAAGGAGAAATCCGGTTCGTGCAGCGGCTAATCTAATCGCTTCACTGTGATTTCAAGAAGCCGGGCTTTTGACGCCCGGCTTCTTTCATTTTTGCTTCTTTCATTTTCGGGGGAACCTCTGGCGCCGTCGTTCGTTTGTCGGTTGCAACCTGTCAACGAACGCCCGCTTGAAGGGCAATGGAGGATTCCATGCAACCCATTAAACGTGACGAACTGAACAGGCTGATGTCGTCGGGCGAGGATTTCGCCATTATCGAGGCATTGCCCAAATCCGAATACGATCACGGTCATATCCCGGGCGCGCTGTCGATGCCGCTCGAAACGCTGGCCGCCGAAGCGCCCAGACAACTGGCCGACAAATCGCGGAAAATCGTGACCTATTGCGCCAGCGCCGATTGCGCGGCATCCACCAAGGCCGCCGAAATCCTCGAAGGACTCGGTTATTCCAACGTCTCCGACTATGTCGGCGGCAAGGAAGACTGGAAATCCGCCGGCCTGCGCCTTGAAGGGTCGGAGATTTACGACGAAAACCTGAAAGGCGACTTCATGGAGGACGGACAGGGCGAAGCCAATGCGGTGTCGTCGCGCACCGTCGAAGACCTTGAAAGCCTTGCCCGCGACTACCAGAAGGATTTCCGCACCCGCAACACGGGCGGCGATGACAGTTATTTCAACCCCGATCACCAAAGCGGACGCGAGATTTAACGCTACGCGCATCGCATTGATGACAGGAAAGCCGGGCCTGCAGCGCCCGGCTTTCTGCTGTTTTGGGGCATCTTGCGCCCCTGCCCGGTCAGGCCTATGATGGGTTATCAGCAAAAGGAAAATAAATGACCGAAGTTTCGCAGAAACTCACGCGCGCGTTGTTGTTCGCCGCGAAAAAACACACCGACCAGCGCCGCAAGGGCGAACGTGCCGAGCCGTATGTGAACCACCTGATCGAGGTTGCCGACCTTGTCGCGCAATTCACCGACGGCAAGGATGCCGATGTGCTGTGCGCCGCCGTTCTGCATGACACGATCGAGGATACGGATACCAAATACGCGGAACTGGTGAAGGAATTCGGCCAGAACGTCGCCGATATCGTGCAGGAATGCACCGACGATAAATCATTGCCGAAGGCCGAGCGCAAGCGTTTGCAGGTCGAACACGCGCCGCATAAATCGGACGCCGCGAAGCTGGTGAAAACCGCCGATAAAATCTCCAACCTGCGCGCCATCCTCGACTCTTCCCCGCCCGACTGGAGTCTCGCGCGCAAGCAGGAATATTTCAGCTGGGCGAAAAACGTGGTCGACGGATTGCGCGGCGTCAATGCGGGGCTGGAGAGCGAGTTCGACAAAGTCTATGCGAAAGGCGCGTTGAAGTTCGGGATGAAGCCTTAACCAGATGCGTCATCCCCGCGAAAGCGGGGATGACAACAGAAACAAAAACGGCCATTTTCACAAAATGAAAATGGCCGTTTTGTATTGGTGTCGAAAAACGCTTAGCCCGTTTTTTCCAGACGCTTGCGCAGGTTGGGGTCGAGGATCGCTTTGCGCAGGCGGAGGGTTTTCGGGGTGACTTCGACCAATTCATCGTCGTTGATGAAGGTGATCGCCTGCTCCAGCGTCAGGATGCGGGGCGGGATCAGCTTGGTGGAGTCGTCAGAGCCCGACGCGCGGACGTTGGTCAGTTTTTTGCCGCGCAGGATGTTGACGGCCAAATCGTTGTCGCGGTTGTGTTCGCCCACGATCATGCCTTCATACACTTTCGTGCCGGGCATGACCATGATCACGCCGCGTTCTTCCAGTTTCCACAGGTCGTATTCGGTCGCTTCGCCGGTGTCCATCGCCAGCAGCACGCCGACGCGGCGGCCTTCGACCGCGCCCTTGAACGCGCCATAGCCGTGGAACAGGCGGTTGATGATGCCCGTGCCGCGCGTGTCGGTCAGGAATTCGCCGTGATAGCCGATGAGGCCGCGGGTGGGGGCGATAAAGGTCATCTTGACTTTACCGGCGCCCGACGGAGCCATCGACATCATCTCGCCCTTGCGGATCGCCATTTTCTGGACGACCGTGCCGGAATGTTCCTGATCGACGTCGATCACGACTTCTTCATAGGGCTCCAGCTTTTCGCCGGTTTCTTCGTCGGTTTTATACAGCACGCGCGGGCGGCCGATCATCAGCTCGAAGCCTTCGCGGCGCATGGTTTCGATCAGGACCGACATCTGCAATTCGCCGCGGCCGAACACTTCGAAGGTATCCGACGTCTGGCCGTCGAGGACTTTCATCGCGACGTTGCTTTCCGCTTCCTTGAACAGGCGCTCGCGGATCATGCGGGAGGTGACTTTGGTGCCTTCGGTGCCCGCGAACGGGCCGTTGTTGACGGCGAAGGACATGGAAATGGTGGGCGGGTCGATCGGAATAGCCGGCAGGGCTTCGGTCACCGACGGTTCGCAAACCGTGTTCGTGACGGAGGTCGCCTGCGTCATGCCGGCCAGCGAAATGATGTCGCCCGCATGCGCTTCTTCCAGCGGCTCGCGCTCGATGCCGCGGAAGGCCAAAATCTTGGTCGCGCGGAAGTTTTCGACCGCGCTGCTGTCGATCGACAGCGATTTCAGCGCCTGGTTGGTTTTGACCGAACCCGTGGTGATGCGGCCGGTGACGACGCGGCCCAGATAGGGGTTGCTTTCGATCATGGTGACCAGCATCGAGAAGGGCTTGTTTTCCTCCACCTTCGGCGCGGGCACGTATTCGCAGATCAGGTCGAACAGGGGTGCCAGGTCTTTTTGCTCGCCGCCCAGCGTTTTGGACGCCCAGCCCTGACGGCCGGAAGCGTAGAGGATGGGGAAGTCGAGCTGTTCGTCCGTTGCTTCCAGCGCCACGAAAAGGTCGAACACTTCTTCATGCACTTCGTCGGGGCGCGCATCGGGGCGGTCGACCTTGTTGATGACGACGATCGGCTTCAGGCCCAGTTTCAGCGCCTTGCCGGACACGAATTTGGTCTGGGGCAGCGCGCCTTCGGCCGCGTCCACCAGAATAACGACGCCATCGACCATGGAAAGGATGCGTTCGACTTCGCCGCCGAAATCCGCGTGGCCGGGGGTGTCCACGATATTGATGCGGGTGTCTTTCCACATCAGCGAGGTGACCTTCGCCAAAATCGTGATGCCGCGCTCTTTTTCGAGGTCGTTGGAGTCCATGACGCGCT
Organism: Alphaproteobacteria bacterium; assembly: GCA_020853455.1. Classification (GTDB taxonomy): domain Bacteria; phylum Pseudomonadota; class Alphaproteobacteria; order Micavibrionales; family UBA2020; genus JAPWJZ01. Next base: position 6,392 of record JADYYV010000192.1, read on the forward strand.
CGGCAACTTTTTCGTTGGCGCGGAACTGGCCCGACTGGCGGAGCAGGACGTCAACGAGGGTGGTTTTCCCGTGGTCGACGTGTGCGATGATGGCAATGTTACGAAGCTTGTTGGTCATATTTTTCCGCCCTGAATCGGTTTGAATCGTTTATTCTTGTTTTGTTGCGCTGCATCCTATTGAAAAATCGTTATTTTTCAATATGTTTTTGGTCAAGCGTTCGACATAATACACGAATCCTTAATTATGTATAGTATAATATAGGCTCGGATGATTCCTTTCGAAGTTTCAGGCGGTTATAAAGCGCCTTTTTATTTAATGACCGGAAGCGATGGCGAAAAACGACAACAAAGAGCCGCATAAAAAAGGCCAGCTGAGCGCGATATGGCGCAAATTCGCCGCTTCCACGGCGCTTGCGACCGTGCTGCTGGGCGGCATCACGCCCGCCGCGGCGCAGAACGGCCCGCCACAGCCGCCCGGCGGCACAGGCGCGGCGGTTGTCGATCAGGCACCGCCCGACCTGCGCGAGATGGAATACCGCATGGAGGTCCGCATGGCGCTGATCAACGGCGCGCGCGACGATTTCATGGCATCCAGAATCCATACCGGCGACGCCTATTCGCGCGACCTGAACCTGCTGGGCGACCGCCTGACGCTCAGCCTGCAGCATATGCAGGGGCTGCATGACCGCGTTGTGCTGCTCGACCCCGCCCGTTTCGACGCCGGCACGGCGCTGGGGCTGCCCGCCACCGCCATCGTGCAGATGATGCTGGGCGAGCAGAATGTGCAGATGGATCCCGCCCGCGCCCGCATCGTGGCGGGCAGCATGGCCAGCTTTTTCCAGTTCAGCTTCGGCCTTGTCAAAACCCAGAGCCCTTCCGCCTTCGTCAATATGACGGGTGCGGCGGGCGAAGCCTGCGTGATCGTGCCGTCATCGGCGCATGCGCTGCCTTTTGACCTGCCCGGCGCGACGTTCCAGCAGAAAGTCGCCTTTGTGAACACGCATGAATCCTGGCACTGCCTCGACAGCCGCTACCCCATGCACGGGTTTGACGAGGAAGCCGTGGAAAAGGAAATGAAGAAGCCCAACGCCGCCCGCAACAACGCGACGGTGCGGGAATTTATCGCGATACGATATAATAAGGAGTCGCTGGCGGATGTCGGCGCGGCGGGCGACCTGATCCGCACCGGCAAGGCCGGCCTTGAGATCATCGACGCGGTATCCAACTGGCGGAAACGCGAACTGGGCGATGTGCTGCATTTTTCGCCCCCTGTGCTGGCGGAGCTGAAAAGCCGCATCGTCAAAATGGGCCTGCCCGCCTTCCGCGCCCTGAACGATACGCAGGCGCAGGCGCTTTATTTCTCCGTCATGGACGCCAAGGAGCTGACCGGGCCCATCGTGGGCTATACCGTGATGCTGGAGGATGCCAAGCCCCCCGCGCAAAAACGGGCATTGGGCATTCTGGCGGGTCAGGACCCCGATTTCATCCGCGCGCAGGAATTCCGCCGCGTCTATGTCGCAGCCGAACAGGCCGCCCGGCACGCCCCCAAGGGTACCGCGCCCCTGACCGACAAGGAAAAGGCCGGCATGGCCAGGGTGCGCGCCTGGAACGCCAGCGCGATGCTGCAGGAACGCGCCTTCGCGCTTTACGGCAAGATCACCCCCCAGACCATGATCGGCGCCTATGGCGCGCTGCAGACCGCCCTGATGGACGGCATCAAGGCCCAGCCCGACAACGCCGCCCTGCCCGTCCTGATGACCAAGCTGCAGCAGACATATCTTAACGATGTGCGCCGCATCGATTACGTGGCGGCAAATGCGCGGCACGGCGTGGATATCGCGGCGGTGGAGCCGTCGCTGAAGAACATTCCGAAGCCGACAACCGTGCTACCGCTCCGCCAGCCGCAGCCCAAACCGGCGTGGTGAAACGCGCCCGAGCCGCATCGTGAATATTTTGTAACGCGATGTGACCGGCGCAAGCCCCCTGAATTTTCAAATTTTCTTTACATTGAATCGAATCAACTTATAACCTTAATTATGAGGGCACGGCAGCGAACGATTCGCGTGCGGTTATCTCATGACAGCCCGCAGGAGGGTTTCATGAAATGGAAAAATACGACGGCCCCGAAGACGTAGTCCGCCAGCGACGCCCCAACATTCCCGTTACCTGTTTCCGCCCCGCCGCCTTGCAGACCTCTGCCAAGTGGTTCCTCGACAATTTCCCGGGTCATGTGCTGTACGCCGTCAAGGCAAACCCCGCCAAATACGTGCTGGCCGGTTTGCGCGATGCGGGCATCCGCCATTTCGACGCGGCGTCCATCCCCGAAATCCAGCTGGTGAACGAAATCGCTCCCGGCTCCCATATCGCCTTCATGCACCCGGTCAAAAGCCGCCATGCGATCGAACAGGCGTATTTCGATTTCGGCGTGCGCGATTTCTCCTTTGACTCGGTCGAGGAGCTGGAAAAGATCGTCGCCTGCACCGGCAAGTCGAAAGACCTCGGCCTGTACCTGCGTCTGGCCGTCCCCAACACCTCGTCGGAGCTGCCGCTTGCGGGCAAATTCGGCTGCCTGCCGGAAAAAGCGCCTGAAGTGTTGAAAATGGCGCGCAAGCTGTCCCGTAAACTGGGCATCTGCTTCCATGTGGGATCCCAGACCATGGACCCCGCCGCCTATGTCGC